>JAUQXD010000351.1 GCA_030834835.1 Thermoflexales bacterium
TCATGCTGCAGGCACGCAGTGTGATCGAGCAGGCGTGGAGCGGCTTACAGCAAATCGTCGGCCAGGTGTGGGGCTGGATTAGTAGCAACGTCATTCAGCCCTTGATCAACGCGGTTCAGCAGATGGCGACAGCGTTCGCTGCGAAGTGGGGTGAGATTCAGGCGGCCGGGCAGGCGCTGTGGTCGGCGATTCAACCGATCCTACAGATCATCATCGACAAGATCAGCGAGATCTGGAATGCCGTGCTGCCGAAACTGGTCGAGGCCTGGCAGAGCATTGTGACGCTGGTCGGGCCGGCCATCCAGAATATCGCCGACTTCGTGCGCACGCACTTCGGCGACATCAAGACTGTGATCGAAACGGTCTTCGGTGGAATCCAGACCTTTATCGAGACCGTCATTAACGCGATCAGCGGCATCATCAAGACGGTCCTGCAGGTGTTGTCAGGCGACTGGTCCGGCGCGTGGAACACCATCAGGGCGACCGTTGAAACCGTCTGGGGCGGAATTCGCGGGTTTATCGACAGCGCCATTAAGGGCATCCAGGGCGTTCTCAATATCCTGGGCGATGCGCTGCGTAAACCGTGGGAGGGCCTGAGCAATTTCGTCGCCGGCATTTGGAGCGGCATCAAGTTGTGGCTGTGGCAAGCCATCAACGATGTCATCCACTTTATGAACGGCCTGATCGAAGGCTTCAACAACAGCGTCGGCCGCATCACCGGCTACATCGAATACATCCCGTATGTGACCTCGCTGGCCAAGGGCGGCATTGCCAAATCGCCTGTCATGGCGATGGTGGGTGACGCGCCGGCCAGCAAAGGCGGCGAAGTGATCGCGCCGCTGACCGATCTGATGGGCATGATTCAGCAGGCCATGGGTGGCGGTGGCGCACCGACGATCAACGTTTACGGCCCCTTTGGGCCGGGCTATACGCCGGAGCAGGCCGGCGCGGGCGCAGCCAACGGCTACCTCAACGAGATGCGGGCCCGGGGAGCAAAAATCTAATGCGACACTATAAACTCATGCTGGCTCTCGGTCTCAGTCTTTTACTGCTCTGGCCGCAGCCGGCCGCCAGCAGGGTGTCGCCGATTGCCACGCCCACCGCGGCTCCATCACCCTTGAGCACGCCGACGTCGGAACCGACGCCGCCCTTTTGCTCGGATGACTGCGGGGATACCCTGGCGATTCGGCTCAAATCATTCGGAGCGACGTCGCCATGATCATCGATCGATTTGGCGATCCCTATGTGTTCGCGCAGCAACTGGGCACGCTCAAGGCCGAAGATGACTGGGAGATTGTCAGGCCGCCCGTCACGGAACAAGTCGGCGGCATGGACGGCGCTTTCGATTTTTACGGCGCCGCCAACTTCCCAGTTCAACCGCAAACGATTCACAAATCGTTCAACGTTGTGTCGCTGCCAACGGCCGGTCCAACGTTGTGGCGGCGCAAGCAGGTCGGCACAGGGTACATCTTCACAGCAGAAGACAGCGGCTTTGCCGGCATCTATAACGACATTCGGCCAGAAGTGCGCGGCTTTGACACACTCTTCCTGACTGAGATCGAAGTTGGCAATCAGATTCGATTGACATTTGGTGGAACAGACTATGCGGCAACCGTCGATAGCGTTGCGTCGGACGGCTCGCTTGAAATTACCACGGGCACAGATCTGCCGTTTATTGAAGAATATCCGGGCGACCCGCTGCAGGCGTTTGAAATCTGGGAGTCTTATCAAGAATATGCGGGCACATACAGCGGCGTCGAGACGGCGGTCAGTCTGCTCAAGAAAAACACGATCGCCAAAGGTCGATCTAAACTCTGGGCCTTGATGCGGGATGGAACCAAGCATTGGTCCTGGGCTAAGTGTGTGGGCTTCAAGCCGCCCGAGAAATACGGCAACAAAATGGCCGTGCCAGTGGCGGTGACCTTTCACCTTCCAGAAGGTCTCTGGTACGCCGAAAACAATTCAACGACCAGTCGCACGGCAAACGGCGCGTTCAGCGTCACCAACAATGGCGACTACCCAGCCATGTTGCGCGTGGCGCTGCAAAATCTAGGTGCGAGTATCACATCAGTCGTGCTATCGAATGCAGCCAACGGCTACACCTGGACCTTCGGCGACACGATCGCCTGGAACGACACACTCATCGTGGACGCCGGCATGTACTCGTGCACGAACGGCGGCGACGACGCCTACAGCGGTCTGACGCTGCCGGCGGCACAAGTGATCTGGATGAAGCTCGAACCAGGTCCGAACGTGCTGACCCTGACTGTGACGACCGCTTCGGCTAGCTGGACGGCCGTTCTGACCTGGTACGACACCTGGCTTTAACATGGCATTCATCATCGACCTACTCAACGGCAGCGACATTCCGATCGGCGACGGGCCGCTGCATAATGTCTTGAACGTTTCAGTGACTGAGTCGCTCGATCAGTCGGGCCAGATTCAGTTCACTCTGCCGGCGACCGACTATCGGGCCGCAACGTTGCTCGATGCGGCCGTCAAATTCCGCATTCGGTTTGACGATGCGGCCGGCACTTACGTGTACGGCTGGCTGGCCGGCGATACGTTGGACGCGGCCAGCGAGCGGCCCACCCGTCAGGTGCAGGGCTTCGATCTGCTGGCGGACCTGAGTAACAAATCGATCGGCTGGTGGTGCTACTACGAGGCTGAGGATCTCAACACAGTTATTCTGCCGCAATTGATCGCCAATACCGGCTGGTCACTGGGCACGGTCGATGCCGGACTGGGCGACTACACGCAGCGGTTCGACGGCGATTCGCGCCTGGCAGCCCTGATCAAGATCACACAGCAGCTGGGCAAGCATTTCCGCAGGGGCAGCACCTTGCGCACGCTGGACTTTGGCGCATTTGGCGCGCTCTCGCCCATTCGACTGACGAACGTGCATCACGCCCTGGTCGCGCAGGAAACCAACGAGGCCATCGCCATTATCGGCAGCCTGCAACTGATCCGCGATCGCGCGGCCGTTGTCCACCGTGTTTATCCGTGGGGGGCTGGCGACGACGGCGGCAACACGGACCGCGAAAAGGTTTCACTGTGGTATCTCGACAAAGCTGACTCGCGCTGGGCAGACATCGGCATCACCCAGGGCGTGCGCGGTGGCACAACGACCGTCACGGCAGTCGGCGCTGACGGCCATCAGTACATCACCAGCGACACGACGGGCTTTATCGTCTGGCCGATTCAGCAACTGGCCTGGGTAACGGATCCCGACGATCTAACACAAGAGTTCGGCTATAACTTTGTCGTGGACGAAGTCAATCCGGGCGGCGACGTCCTCGTGCGCGGCTCGCCGCTACTGCCGGGCGCGCCGGGCAACCCGATTCCTGCGCCGACTGTTTTCCCCGTAACGTTGATCGGCAATCCGCAGCTGTACTTGCAGACAACCGACTACGATCCGGCTGCACCGCTTGAGGCTACGATCATTTTCAACGACATCAAATCGATCGGCTCAAGCGCGGAGCTGCTGGCCATGATGGCGCCGCAACTGTTCCTGCGAGCGCAGCGCTATTTGCAGACGCACAGCGTGCCGCAGCGCACGTATCGGATCAACGTCATCGCTGCGCCGTACACGCTGCGCGTCGGCGACAAAGTGCGCGTGATCTATACGGGCGCGGTCACCCAAAGCGGTGTCACGGTCAACTGGATTGACCTGGACGAAGAACTGTATCTCATCAACATCACGCGCACGTTTAGCGCAGACGGATCGCAGTCGGCGACGTTGGACGTCTCCAACATCGACATGCAGCCGTTGGATGAAGCGAGCGCGCTGGCCGGCAACACGGAGCAAGTCAACGCCATCGCAGTCAATGCAACTTAAGGCAGGGACAGCATGAGCACAATGCCATTTGTCGACGCGCCACTTATCAAGAATTTTCGAGTCATCGCCGGCGACACGTTTTATTTTTCCTTCAGGCTGCTTGATGATGACGACCAGCCGCTCGATCTAACTGGCTGGGACGGCTGGCTAGAGGGCATTGCCGGCGACACTGACACCGAACCTGCAATCAGCATTCGCGTGGGCAGCGGCTTTACGCTGGGCGGCTTAACTGGTCGAATCACGGCCAAAGCACTGCCAGCCGTCACGCATGATTGGCCTGACCAAAGCATTACCTATCGTCTCAAACTC
>JAUQXD010000352.1 GCA_030834835.1 Thermoflexales bacterium
CGCACGATGAAGATGACCATGTTCCGCGCCCCGTCAGGACGCTGGTCTGCCCGCACGGTGATAACCCCTCCCGCCGGAGTATAGTTCAGCGCATTCGTCATCAGGTTCGAAGCAACTTGGATGAGTTTCAAAGCATCGGTCAGGACGAGCGGCAGATCCGGCGTGTGCTCATACGTGAGCGTCAGGCCGCGCTGCTCGGCGAGTACGACCCGATCGGTTACCAGGTGATCGAGGAGCCGGTTGAGATCGACCGGTACGAGTTCGATCGGCGCGACGTTTCGATCGAGCCGCGAGAGATCGAGCAGGTCCTCGATCAGTTTGCGCAGGCGTTCCGTTTCTCGACGCAACGTGCGCAGATAACCGTCCCGCCGGTCGGGTTTGCCGCGCTCCAGGAGGCTGAGGTGCAGCAGAATGTTGGTGAGTGGCGTCCGCAGTTCGTGGCTGACGTTGGACACAAACTGATCCTTTAGATGATCGAGTTCTTTCTGGCGGGTGATGTCACGCTGCACGCCGACATAGCCCACAATCTGACCCGCCGGGTCGGTTAACGGCGAGGTGGTCAGGGCGGCGTAATACAGCTGCCCGTCTTTGCGGCGATTGACCACCTCACCCGTCCAGATTTCACCGCGCAACAACGTGCTCCACATCTGTTGATATGTAACCGCCGTCGTCAGACCGCTCTGCCACAGGCGCGGGTTGTGCCCCAGAGCCTCGGCCACGGTGTAGCCGGTGAGCCGTTCCATCGCGGCGTTGATATACTCGATCGTGCCGTGAACATCCGTAAAAACGACGCCTTCGCCGGCGGTATCGAGGATGGCGCGCAAGTGCTCGTGCGCGCGCGCCAGCTCGGCGGTGCGTTCGAGCACGCGTTGCTCAAGCTCCTGATTGAGCCTGACGATTTCTTGCTCTGCCCGCTTGCGTTCGGTAATGTCAAACTGAATCCCCTGCGTGCCGACAACTTTGCCCGTTGGATCAAAGACAGGCATGCGGATGACGTGCATGTACTGTGTCTCGCCACCCGCGCCGGGATGTTCTTCCTCCATCTCAATGATTTTGCCGGTTCGCATGATCAAGTCGTGAAGTTCCTCGCCTTGAGTGGCATATTTGATGGCCTGCCCGCTTTCACCCTGTCGGGCTGCTTCGCGGCTGGCAATTTCACTAGGTCGTCTGCCTGTGAAATCCTCGGCCTTCACGCCTTTGAGCCGGCAGAAAGGTGAATTGACCATGACGTAACGACCTGCACTGTCTTTGCGGAAAACCGGGTTGGGTAATTGCTCAATGAAGGAATGATAGAGCGCCTGTGATTCGCGCAGCGCACCCTCTGCCTGCTTACGCTCGGAAATATCTTCAAACGTGCCCAGTATGCCGATGATGTCGCCGGCTGGATTTCGCAAGGGAATCTTGCTAGTTCGCACCGCAGTAAGGCGGCCATCCGCTGTCAGTTGTGTCTCTTCGTAGTTGATCTTCGGCAGGCCGGTTTCCATTACCCGCTGGTCGTCGGCCCGGTAGCTCTCCGCTTCGGTCTGCTGCCACGGCAAATCGAGATCCGTCAGGCCGATAATTTTCTCTGGCGAACTCAATCCGGCGTTTGCGGCAAACCGATAGTTACAGCCCAGATAGACGCTGTTGCGATCTTTCCAGAACACAAACGCGGGCATGTTGTCCAGGACAAGTTTCAGCATTTGCGACGATTCCCACAACGCTGCTTCCGCCTGCTGGCGTTCGGCGCGTGTGCGCAGGGCGGTGATGCCAAACGCCAGATCGCCGGCCAGTTCCTCCAGCAGCCGCATTTCATCCGGTGTGAAGGCATTTGGCTCCGCAGAATAGATGGTGAGCGCGCCGAATGTATTGGCGCGGTCGTCCTTGAGAGGCAGGGCGAGATTGGAGCGATAACCGCGCTGCCGGGCAGTCTCACGCCAGAGGACGGTCCGGGGGTCAGTGGTGATATCCTGGATGAAGACGCTTTCGCCGCGCCGAATGGCGGTACCGGTGGGGCCGCGCCCGTGTTCCACGTCAGCCCATGAGATCCTCGCCTGTTCGAGATACCCGTCTACCCGGCCTGCCCAGGCGACCGGGCGCACGGTTCTGGCGTCGTCGTTCTCGGCGTAGCCCACCCACGCCATGCGATAACCGGCCTCGTTACAGACGATGCGGCAGATGTCGTTCAGCAGAGCCTGCTCGTCCACTGCCCGCAGCAGCGTCTGGTTGCAATTGCTTATGGCGCGCAGTTCACGATTCAAACGGCGCAGCGCCTCGTCTTTCACCATCGAGAAATCTTCCTCCCAGATCGACAAGGGTGAGTTCTCTAACAGAGCCTGGTATCTTTCGGCACGCGCCAGCAAGGGTGCTTCAGCCTGCTTCTGCTCGGCCAGGGCCTGTCGAAGCTGTGCATTCTCCAATCGCAGGGCTTCAAGTTCAGCAGTTGGGGTTTGATGGGCAGCCGGGCGCGAGGAGGATGTGCGTTTCCGCGGCTTCGTCTGCTTGTCGCTCATGGGTGCCTCCGATCCGTTCCCTTCGATGGGTCCGAATCAACCGGGGCTGATCAAGTGTCCGGGAATCTGATCGCAGTTATTGCCCGGAATCATTATAAGCCATTTTGGGATCAAGGCGGATTCACCGCGATTTATCGAATCCGGCACCTTCACTTATAATATCAACATGAAAGACGATCTTCAGTTCGTCAGTCGCCGACCTCAGGAGGAATCATATGAACACTCCGAAGCCATTATCCAGGCGCGCCTTCTTCAAAACAGCTGGAGCCGTAACTGTGAGCGGAGCATTGGCCGCCTGTCTACCGGCCTCAACCAGCACGCCCGCTCCCAGAAAGAAAACACTCCGGCTGGCGATTCAACAATTTGCCCACGCAGCCATGCGGCCCGTCGTCGATGCCTGGACCGCACAAACGGGCTATCCCGTCGAACTGATCGACGGCCCGACGACCGGCGAAGCGATGATCGCGCAGTTTGCGCCGGGCTTTGCGGCCGACACCAGCCCCGTCGATGTGATCAGCGACGACGACGCCTCCGGGCCGGCGTTTTATCGATCGGGCTGGATGGAACCGCTGGATGACATCATCCCGGCTGAGACCTGGGCTGATTTTCCGCGCCTGTTTGATCCGCAGATCGAAGTCTTGCACGCCTATCAGGGCCGACGCTATCGCGTACCGCACGAGTTTTCCATCGGTTATTTCTGGTATCGCAAAGACTGGTTCGATCAGCGTGGCCTGCACGCGCCACAAACCTGGGAAGAATTCGTCACGATCGGGCAGGCCTTCAATCACGATCGGGTGAGTGGCACGATCGAGGCGTTGACCAAACCGGGATTGGTGTTTGTGTTTCTGGCGTATCTGGCCGCTCAGACAGGCGGCAGTATTTTCAACTTCGACGAGGCCACCGCTGCGGCCTTCCAATTCGCTTATGATCTCATTTACAAGCATCGTATCCTGCCGGAAACAGCGTTCACGCTAGACTACACCGGTCAGAATCAAGCCTACATGACCGACGGCGCCGCCATGATGCGCCAGTGGCCCTATTTCTTCAGCGTGGCGCGCGATAATACGGTCTGGTACGCCGACGGCAAAGCCGAGATTGCTTTGCCGCCGGCCGGGCCGGTCGGTTCTAAAAGTTGGTGGGGCGGCTGGGGTTTTAGTGTGCCCAAATCTGCGCCTAATAAAGAGCAGGCGCTCGATTTGCTACGCTGGATCACGAGCATCGACAACGCGCCGTTGCTCGCACAGGGCCAGAGCTGGTTCGTCACACCGCGCAAGTCGATTCTGGCGGCGCTGGGCGACACGGGCCTAGTACCCGCCATGAAGATGTACATCGAAAACAATGTGCCGACGGCGCGGCCCTTCCACGAGAAACAGGCTCAGGCTCAGACCATCGTCGACGATGTCGGCCTGGCATTCCTGACACGGCAAATGTCGTTGAGCGCCGCGCTCAGCCAGGGCGCCGATCGTATGAAGGCCCTGGGCTAGGCGCAGCCATGTCCATGTTGACTCGCCCGGCCAATCGACCGCGCCGCAGCCTGCGGCGCGCGCTATTGACCGCCTCGTTGGTGATGGCGCTGGTGCCAATGCTCGGCCTCAGTCTGCTGCTGGGACTGCGCCAGATCGATGACAGCCGCAATCAGGTCGTCGAACTCCTGACATCGGTCGCCGTACTCAAGGAAGCCGAAATCCGCACCTGGTTCAATTCACTGTCACCGCAGCTGGTGCTGTTGACGGCCACACCCCGCACCAATGCGGACTTCCTCGCCTTAATCGATCAACCATCTGCGACCCGGCGCAGCACGACGCCGCAGCGCAGCCATGTGCTGGCGACGTTTGCGGCGCTGCTGGACAACGGCCGCTTTCAAGAAGTGTTTCTGATGGACGCCGCGGGTACGGTGGTCATCTCCACCCGACCGGAACGCGAGGGTCAATCGTTTGCCACACAACCGTTCTTCCAGCGCGGGCGGCAACACGCCTATACCCAGTCGCCGTTTTATTCGTTGCTGCACGATCAAATGATCGTGTATGCCGCTGCGCCGATCTACGACTCCGATGAGTTAGCCGGCGCAAACACAACCGCGCGCGGCGTGCTGGTGGGCGTTACCAACCTGGCTACACTCAGCAGCATCATGCGTGAGCGCGGCGGGTTGGGTGAGACCGGTGAAACCTATCTGGTCAGTTCGGACTTTATCATGTTGACCGAAGCCCGCCGGCCGCTGACCAATCGACTGGCCGCCGTGCGCACGGTGGGCGCCTACACGGCGCTGGCCGGTCGAAACGGCTGGGCCTCATATGACAACTTCGAATATCCGCCCCTGCCGGTGGTAGGCGTTTACCGCTGGATACCGGAACTCAATGTCGCGCTGTTGGCCGAACAAAGCCAGGCCGAAGCCTTTGCCGGGGCGGTGGGCAATGTATGGCTGACAGTCAGTGTGACCCTGATCGTTGCCGTGTTGGCCATCGTCGCAGCTGTGGCGGTTTCCCGTAATCTGGCCCGCCCGATCGAGCAGCTCACCGACACGGCCCGGCGCATGGCGCAGGGCGATCTGAATCAGCCGGCCACACTCACCCGCACCGATGAGATCGGCGAACTAGCCGACGCATTCAACGGCATGGCCGATCAGCTGCACAAAATGATCGGGGGATTGGAAGACCGCGTCAACGAACGGACGGCCGCCTTGCAAGTTCAAGAGGCACAGCTGCGCCACACCAGCGCCGAACTGGCCCGCAGCAATGAAGAACTCAAGCAGTTTGCCTACATCGTGTCGCACGATCTGCGGGCGCCGCTGGTGAATCTCAAAGGCTTTGCGACTGAACTCAAGTCGGCGATCGAGGTCATCAACCACGCGCTGTACAGCGCCGCACCGCCCCAGACTTCCACGCAATTCTTAGCGGCGGCGCACGCCCTCAATGACGACATCCCTGAGGCGCTGGCCTTTATTGACGTTTCGGTCACCCGGATGGATCACTACCTTTCCGCGCTGCTGCGCCTGTCGCGGCTGGGCCGGACCGAACTCATACTGGAACAGGTCAGCATGGAGGCCGTCGTGCGCGAGACCCTGCAAACGCTGGCCCATCGCATCGAAGCGCAGCACACGCAGATTACGCTCGGCCCGTTGCCCGAAGTCACCGCCGATTTGACGGCCATGGAACAGATCATGAGCAACCTGCTTAACAACGCCGTGTTATATCTTGATCCACAGCGCCCCGGCCAGATCGACATTCGCGGCGAAGCCGGTTCGCTGGAAACGACGTTTTACGTGCGCGATAACGGACGCGGCATCGCCGCCGACGATATGGAGAATGTGTTTGCCCCCTTCCGGCGCGGCGGTCATCAGGACGTCCCCGGCGAGGGCATGGGGCTGGCCTATGTGCAATTGCTGGTCCGGCGTCACGGCGGCCGCATTGAGTGCGAGTCGCAGCCGGGCGTCGGCTCCACGTTTACCTTCACCATCGCCAACCAGATTCAGGCCGAGACAGCCCGCAACGGAGAGACCGGAGTGCAACCATGATCGATTCACCGAACCCCATTCGAGTCTTGTGCATGGATGATGATGCCGGGCTGGCGCGGCTGTTGCAGAAACGCCTGGAACGGCTGGGCTATCAAGTTGACGTGGCCCACGACGGCGCGATCGGACTGGCGATGTACGATCAGACCCACTATGACGTGCTGGCGATCGATCAGAACATGCCGGGCTGCGACGGGCTAAGCGTCATCAGCCAACTGGCCGAGCGCGGCCCGCTGCCGCCCGTCATCATGGTGACCGGCAGCGGCAATGAAGCGATTGCGGTGCAGGCCCTGAAGTTGGGGGCGGAAGATTACGTGGTCAAGGATGTCGACGGCGGCTACCTGCAACTGCTGCCGTCCGTCATCGAGCAGGTGATCGCGCGGCATCACCTGGTTCAGGAAAAACTCCAGGCCGAAGCCGCGCTGCGGCGGCACGCCATTGAACTGGAAGCCCGCAACGAAGAACTGGACGCCTTCGCGCATACGGTGGCGCACGATCTGAAAAGCCCGCTGTCCATTATCACCGGCTATGCCGAGATCCTCAAAGAACACGAGCTGGCCCAGGCTCACCCGGATTGGCGTGAATACCTGACCCTCATCGCGCAGACCGGTCTGAAAATCTCCAGCATTGTCAGCGAATTGCTGCTCCTGGCCGAAGTTCGCAAGGCCGAAATAACGCTGATGCCGTTGAATATGCCCTACCTGATCAATGAGGCCCGTTGCCGTCTGATGGACATCATCGACAAGCAGGGCGCCGTCATCAGCGTGCCAGATTCCGCGCACTGGCCGGAGGCGCTGGGATACGGGCCGTGGATTGAAGAAGTGTGGTTTAACTACTTGAGCAATGCCATCAAGTATGGCGGGCAGCCGCCACGGCTTGAGGTGGGCGTCAAAACCGAGGCCGACGGGCAATTGTGCTTCTGGGTGCGCGATAACGGCCTGGGCTTAACTCCAGAAGCGCAGGCCCGACTGTTCACGCCGTTTACGCGGCTCAATCAAGTGCGCGCCAAAGGCCACGGTTTAGGATTGTCCATCGTGCGCCGGATTGTCGAACACCTGGGCGGCCGGGTTGGCGTGGAAAGTTCGCCCGATCAGGGGAGTCTATTCTATTTCACGCTGAAGCCGGCCGTCGAATGAAACAGGGTTACGGCTGCAGATCACACCGCGCTCTAATTGTCGCCCTACTGGTAACCATCGTTTTCGAGACAGCCTGCGTCGGCCCCACCTATTCGCTGACGCACAATTCCACTCCGTATCTACGAGACGATCCAACCGAATACTATCTCTACTTGCCCGTTAACTATTCTCCCGAGCGCGAATGGCCGCTATTTGTGGGTATCCACGGCGTCGATGGTTCCGGGCTTGACT
>JAUQXD010000353.1 GCA_030834835.1 Thermoflexales bacterium
TCGATTTCGGTGGTGACGTAGAAGTGCGGCACGGTCTGTTTGGCCGCGACCATGCGCTTAGCGATGGTCTGGCGCAATTTGGTCGGCGTGACTTCTTCGGCCTTCAACACGCTGGGACCAAGAATCGCCGGGGCAGGTGCAGCCGCGATCGGCTTCACGGGTTCAATCGGAGCGGCAACAAGCGCACCGATCGTCGGCGCACTCACAACGGGCATCGCGGTGAGTGCGGCATCAATGTCGCGCTTGATGATGCGGCCGCCGGGGCCGGTGCCGTTCAAGGTGGCTAAATTCAAGCCTTTTTCCTGGGCAATACGTTTCGCCAAAGGCGAAGCCTTGATGCGGCCATCACCGGCCGTGGGGGCCGCCGCCGAAACGATCGGTTGGGCAACGGCCTGTGTTGCTGCGGCTGGCGCGGCAACAAGTCCCGCTTCGGCTTTGATCGCCGTGAGGTCCTCATCGGGCGTGCCGATGATGGCGATCATGGTTTTCACGGGCACGGTGCTGCCTTCGTTGACGAGAATCTCGCGCAGCACGCCATCGCCCTGCGCTTCACTCTCGATGTTGACCTTGTCGGTTTCGATTTCGACGACGGCTTCGCCTTGCTTGACCGGGTCGCCAATCTTCTTGAGCCAGCGCGCGACTTTGCCTTCGGTCATGTCGAAGCCCATCTGGGGCATGGTAACTTTAGTAGCCATATTCAATTGCCTCGTTGATGATTGCGAGATGGCGAGACGGAGAGATTTAGGGATGAGTTCCCTCACTCTCTCTTTCACTCGTTCTCTCTATCTATTGCAAAGTCGCCTTGACCGCTGCCACTACATCCTTCGGCCAGGGCAGCGCGGCTTGCTCTAGATTCTTGGCGTAGGGCAGGGGGACTTCCTTGCTGCCTACGCGCTCGACCGGCGCATCCAGATCGTCGAACGATTCGTGCGCGATGCGCGCCGCGACTTCCGCGCCCACGCCAAACGACGGCCACTCTTCCGTGACGACGACGGCGTGATTGGTCTTTTTCACGGAGTCGAGCACGGGTTCCATGTCCAACGGGCGCAGTGTGCGCAGATCGACGATTTCCACATCGATGCCTTCGGTGTCCAATTGTTTGGCCGCTTCCAGCGAGACTTGCAACATGCGGCCATAGGTCGCGATGGTGCAGTGCTTGCCGGGGCGCTTCAGGTCGCTCTTGCCGATTGGGACGACGTAATCGCCCTCGGGCACTTCGCCCTTCACCCCGTACAACGAGGTGTGCTCGATGAACACAACCGGATCGGCATCGCGCACAGCGGCTTTCAACATACCCTTGGAATCGTAGGGCGTGCCGGGGAACAGCACCTTGAGGCCGGGCACATGCGCGAAGAAAACTTCCAACGTTTGCGAGTGCGTGGCCGAGAGTTGACCCCAACCGGCGGCCATGCGCACGACCAGCGGTACGGTCCACTGTCCGCCGAACATATGATGCATCTTGGCCGCGTGATTGATCAGCTGATCCATCGCGAGGATGGCAAAGTTGATGGTCATGATCTCAGCAATCGGGCGTTGCCCACCCATCGCCGCGCCCATCGCCGCGCCGACGATGACGCCTTCCGAAATCGGCGTATCGCGCACGCGCTCTTCACCGAATTCATCAACGAGGCCCTTGGTGACGGCAAACGAGCCGCCATAGGCCGCAATATCTTCACCCATCAAAAAGACGCGCTCGTCCCGCTGCATTTCCTCGCGCATCGCCTGTTTCAATGCTTCACGAATGGTAATGACTGCCATCTTGTGGTTCCTTGTGAAATGGTAACTTGGTAAATTGGTAGATTAGTAGATTGGTAAATTAGTAAATTAGTGGGCAGGTTCCCGGCAGATCAGCGGCTTGCTCGATGAGCGAGGGCGCTTCACTAATCTACTCATTTCCTACTTTACTAATTTACTGACTAGACTGGCTGCGCGTAAATGTGATCGAACAGCGTCGACACATCCGGGGCAGGCGAGTTCTCGGCGAAGGCCACGATGTCTTTCATCTCGCGGTGCACGTCGGCGTCGATGGCCTCGATCGTTTCGGTGGATACACCCCGATCGAGCAGCAGGTTCTTCACGCGCTCAATCGCATCGCGCTTCTTCCACTCGTCGATCGTGTCCTTGTCGCGATACTTGTCGGGGTCGGCAACCGAGTGTCCTTGATAGCGATAGCACAACGCTTCGACGAAGCGCGGACCGCCGTCATTGCGGGCTTCTTCCACGGCTTTGCTCACCGCATCGTACACAGCCACCGCATCCATGCCATCCACCTGCTGCGCCGGAATCTTGGCCATGCAGGCTTTTTCGTAGACATTGGTGACAGACGACGCCTTGTGAATAGCCACGCCCATGCCGAACTGATTGTTCTCGCACACGAAGACCACGGGCAACTTCCACACGGCCGCCAGATTGAGGCATTCATAAAATTGGCCGTTGTCGGTGCTGCCATCGCCGAAGAACACCATCGCTACGCGCTTCTCGCCGGCGCGCCTGGCCGCGAGCGCGAGACCGACGGCGATGGTCAAATGCCCGGCCACAATCGCGTAGCCGCCCCAGAAATTGAGGCTGGTGTCGGCAAAGTGCATCGAGCCGCCGCGCCCTTTGGCGACACCCGTTTCCTTGCCGTACAACTCCGCCATCAGGCGTTTGGGATCAAGCCCGCGCGCGATGGCGTGGCCGTGATCGCGATAGTGCGTCACGATGTGATCCTCCGGCTTCAGGGCGTGGATCGCGCCGATCGCAATCGCCTCTTCGCCGATATAGAGGTGCAAGAATCCACCGATCTTGCCCTGCTGATAGGCCATGCG
>JAUQXD010000354.1 GCA_030834835.1 Thermoflexales bacterium
CAACACGATCGATCCCCTGGGCGGCTCGTTCTACGTCGAGTGGCTGACGACCGAAATGGAGAAACGCACCTACGCCATCTTCAAACAGATCAACAACTTCGGGGGCGTGATCAAAGCGATCGAGGCGGGCTACTTCCAAACAGAGATCGCCGAATCGGCGTTCCGTTATCAACGCGAGATCGATCTACAGAAACGCATCATCGTCGGCGTGAACGAATATCAGATGAACGAGCCGATCGCGATTCCGATCTTACAGATGGATCCTGACGGCGAACGCAAGCAGAATGCGCGCTTGGAAGAATTGCGACGTACTCGCGATAACGAGCGTGTCGGCGTGACGCTGAGCGCGCTGCGCGAGGCGGCCAAAGGCACGGCCAACACCATGCCCTTCATCCTCGACGCAGTGAAGGCCTATGCGACCTTGCAAGAAATCACCGATGTCTTCCGCGAAGTGTTTGGGGTGTATCAAGAGCCGGTGATTGTATAGGAGACCGCCATGCTCAATCACATCGCCCTCATTACCATCCTCACCGACGATGTGTCGCGTCTGGCCGCGTTTTATCACGATGCGCTGGGCTTCACCCTCAAACAGGATCTGGGCGGCTACGTCGAGTTTGAGAGCGACGGCGTGCGCTTTGCCGTGTGCGCCCGCGCGATTCTACTGGACGCCAGCGGCCACGCTTCGTATGCCGAGACGCCGCTCGGCCACCGCTTCGAACTGGCCTTTCCGTGCGACTCGCCCGCCGAAGTCGATCGCGCGTATGCCGACATCCTGACCAAAGGCGCGACGCCCGTCCATGCGCCCGGCGATATGCCGTGGGGCCAACGCACCGCTATGTTTGCCGATCCCGACGGCAACATCCACGAACTGTTTGCCGACTTGCCCACTAACTGATCCACGCAGGCCACGAAGCAGCACGAAGAGATTCTTCGTGACCTTCGCGGATCGTTTTTGGCTTGCCTCAATCATTGCCGATTCGATAGAATGCGGTAGAATCGGTGCGAACGGAGCTAGGGGATGGCGATAGTTTTGGACAGGACTAATAGCTATGGCAACTAAACGTTTGGCAGTACTGACCAGCGGCGGCGATGCGCCCGGTATGAATGCGGCCGTGCGTTCCGTCGTCCGCACCGCGCTCGATCGCGGCGTGACCGTGTACGCGATCTACGAAGGCTACCAGGGCATGGTCGAGGGCGGCGATCGAATCCGCGAGATGAATTGGGATTCGGTCGGCGGCATTCTGGGGCTGGGCGGCACGATCATCGGCACGGCGCGATCGGATGATTTCCGCACCCACGACGGGCGTCGCACGGCCGCCAAGAATCTCATCGACCGCGAGATCGATTCGCTCGTCATCATCGGCGGCGATGGCAGTCTCACCGGCGCGAATCTCTTCCGGCAAGAATGGCCGTCGTTGCTGAGTGAGCTGGTCGAATCCGGCGCGATCACTCAGGCCACAGCCGATTCGCATGGTAACCTCGCCATCGTCGGGCTGGTCGGCTCGATCGATAACGATATGTACGGCACCAACATGACCATCGGCGCGGACACGGCGCTGCACCGCATCACCGAAGCCATCGACGCGATTGCCAGCACCGCGGCCAGCCATCAGCGCGCCTTCGTCGTCAAGGTCATGGGCCGCAACTGCGGCTATCTGGCGCTGATGGCCGCGCTCGCCACCGGCGCAGAATGGGTGTTGATTCCCGAAAATCCGCCACCATGGGACAACTGGGAAGACAAGATGGTGGCCGATTTGCAGCGCGGCCGCGCCGCCGGCCGCCGGGACAGCATCGTCGTGATGGCCGAAGGCGCGCGCGATAAACACGGCAATCCGATCGGCAGTTCGTACGTTCAAAAATTCCTCGAAGAAAAACTGGGCGAAGAAGTGCGCACCACCGTGCTGGGTCATGTGCAACGCGGCGGCGCGCCCAGCGCCTTCGATCGCAACCTGGGCACGATGATGGGCTATCAGGCCGTGGAAACGGTGTTAGCCGCGAGGCCCGCCGACGAGCCGCAGATGATCGCCATTCGCGGCAATCGCATCACGACTGTGCCGTTGATGGCGTGTGTAGAGCAAACGCGCGCCATCGCTAAAGCGATTGACGAACACGAGTACGATCGCGCGATGGAACTGCGCGGCAGCAGCTTCACCGAAACCTACCGCACGCTGCGCACGCTGCTGCGGTCGCTGCCGCATCCCGCCGCACCGGGGCAGAAGCCGCTGCGCCTGGCCGTGATGAATTGCGGCGCGCCTGCCCCCGGCATGAATACCGCCGTGCGTGCCGCCGTGCGCATTGGTCTCGATCGCGGCCATGTGATGCTCGGCATCGCCAACGGCTTCAAAGGCTTCATCGAAGGCGAAGTGCACGAGATGAACTGGATGAGTGTCAGCGGTTGGGCGTCCAAAGGCGGATCGGGTCTGGGCACCAGCCGCGAGATTCCCAGCGGTCGCGACTTCTATGCCATCGCGCGCACGATCGAAAAGCACGACATTCACGGCATCCTGCTGATCGGCGGATTCAGTGGCTATCAGGGCGCGCACCATCTCTTTATCGAGCGCGAAAACTATCCGGCCTTCAACATCCCGATTATTTGTCTGCCCGCGTCGATCAACAACAATCTACCCGGCTCCGATCTGAGCATCGGCGCGGATACGGCGCTGAACACGATCGTGGAAGCCGTCGACAAAGTGAAGCAGGCAGCAGTGGCGCAGCGGCGCTGTTACGTGGTGGAAGTGATGGGCCGCAGGTGCGGTTATCTGGCGTTGATGGCCGGCCTGGCGACCGGCGCAGAGCGCGTGTACCTGCACGAAGAAGGCGTGCGCCTGCACGAACTGGTTACTGACGTGGAGCAGCTGCGGCTGGGCTTTGAGCACGGCAAGCGGCTGGGGTTGATGATCCGCAACGAAGACGCGCATCCGGTGTACAGCACCAATGTCCTGTGCGCCATCTTCGAAGCCGAAAGTAATGGCCTGTTTGAAGTTCGGCAAACCATTCTGGGCCATGTGCAGCAGGGCGGCGATCCGTCGCCGTTCGACCGCATTCAGGCTACGCGCTTCGCCGCGCGCTGCGTCGATTTTCTGATCGAGCAGGCGCAATCGCCGGAACCTCAGGGCGCGTTTATCGGTTTGGAAGCGGGCGGCATCGTCATGCACTCGCTGGACGAAATCCCCAAGATGGTGGACAGGGACAATCAGCGGCCCAAAGTGCAGTGGTGGATGGATGTGCGCGGCATCGCCAAACTCATGTCGCAGCCCATGCCCGGCGGGTCGATGACGAGTGAAAAGTGATGGGTGAAAAGAAAACGGTCGGGACTTTTTAAGCCCGACCGTTTTTGTTTCCAATCTCCAACTTCCAATTTCCAACCGCTAATACAAGAACATCGGTTTGCCTTCGACGTGCCGCACCTTGGGCACGTAATTCTCCGAGTCGTACAATTCATCGACATCGACGCGCTTCAGGCCCTGCATGATCGTCGCGACGGGGATGCTGGTGTACGTGCCGTTGCGCAGCGCCACCAATCGATTGGATGCCCCGCGCGCGATGAGCTTGATCGCCATGTTGGCGTAGTTGGTCGCCACCATCAAATCGACGCTGTCCGGCGCGCCGGAGCGCCTGAGGTAGCCCACTTGCTGATACAGGGTATCCTCGTCCGTGATCTTCTTCAGCGCCTCGCCCAGTATCGCGCCGATGCCGCCCAGCTTCTTGTGACCGTAGGCATCGGCCTGCCCGTACTCGATGATCTTGCCGCCGATCATCTGCGCGCCTTCCGAGATTGCCACCATGGCGTAATTGCTGGGGTTGCTGGCTTTGTCCTGCATCAAGAACGCCGCCAGTTTTTCGGGATCAAAATGGACTTCGGAAATGATCGAGCGATCGACGCCGCCCAGATAGGAGGCAATTAAGGAGGTCTCACCGCAGTTCCGACCGAAGAGTTCGACGACGGCGAGCCGCT
>JAUQXD010000355.1 GCA_030834835.1 Thermoflexales bacterium
TGCCACTGACCCAGACGATCGAAGCGTTCTTGTTTTTCCGCGATACGGTGGTGGACAGTTTGATTCAAATGGCAAACTACACGGAACTGCCCAACTCACCCGATTGGTTGTTGCTCAGCCGGCGGCTCAACGCTTTTACCAACGCAGTGCTGTTGAGCCTGATTGAAACTTATCAACACGTGACTGCGTAATCATGAGTGATGCCCAACCGCCCGCCCCGCGCCGGCCGACGCCGCGTGTCCCGTCGAATGCGCTGTACAACCGTGTGGTGCCTATTGCCATCGGCGTGATGGTGCTTGTGTTGCTGATCGTGATCGTCGCCGTCGTGCTGGGCGTGGGTGCCGGCTACTAGATCGGATTACGATCTGACTGACACCAATGCTGTCCGGTGACAAGAAAAGGCGGACTGTCGCCCGCCTTGAGCGTAAACCATTTAAGAACTCGCTGTATAAGGGAGAGCCAGTATGATCCATGTTTTGCCGTTTATCTCGACGCTGGTGGTCTTTGTCTTTGCCTTGCTGGTATTGCAGCGCTATCGGCAGCGCGGCGGACTGCACTTGTTGTTGTGGGGCATTGGCTTTGTGATGTACGGCCTGGGCACGTTTGCGGAAGCCTATCTGGCCTTTAGCTATTCGTCCTTAATCCTGCACAGCTGGTACCTGTTTGGAGCGATCTTGACGCCTGCCTGGCTGGGCCAGGGCACCATCCATTTGCTGGTTCGGCGGCGCAACGTCGCCAATATCTTGTTGATCGTTTTGACGCTGGCCTCGCTGTTCACGGCGCTGCATGTGTTCGGCCTGCCGACGCAGGACGCGCTGTACGACGTGGCGAAGCCCGTGTCCGGCCAGTACAAAGAGGTCATGACGCGCACCTCGCTGACGACGACACTGCTGGCCGTCTTCGCCGCGTATGGCACGCTGGCGCTGGTGGGCGGCGCGCTGTATTCGGCCTATATTTTCTGGCGCAAGCGGATTCTGCCGCAGCGGGTGCTGGGCAATGTGCTAATCGCGGCCGGGGCGCTGTCGCCGGCGCTGGGCGGCGTGTTGGTCACGCGCGGCCTGGGCGACTATCTCTTCATCAGTGAATTGCTCGGCGCGATCGTCATGTTCATCGGATTCCGCTATGCGACCTCTCAGCAGCCGGTAGTCGCCAGGCAAACCGTTCAGACTGCTTAAGCCCTATCTCATGGGGAGTTTAGGGACGGCGCTCATTGGCCGTCTCTTCTTGTTGGAAGGCCTGCCAGGTGGCGCGCCGGGCGATTGAAGACAGGCAGCACTTGCGCCACCTGACAGGCCTCACCAGTTCGGATGGTATAATCCCGACATGACGAGCACTTCTCAACCGCGCCGCGGCCTCGCGGCGAATTTGTTTTTGCTGGCCGGCGTGATTCTGATCCTGGCGGGCGCGGTGTCGGCCTTTGCGTCCGTGCCGCCGTCCGATGGCGCTGTGCCGGCCGACTTCGGCGACGCCGCGCCGCCGCTGCGGCCCACCGTTACCGCCCTGCCCGCCGACGGGCAAGTGGCGGCCGCGCCACTGGAACTGCCTGATACGGCGGGACAAGCCCAGCCGGGAGTCATCCCGCCGTTGCCATCGCAGAGGCCGATCGTGCCCACGCCGACCGCCGTGCCCGGCCTGGCCGATCGGACGCCGCGCCGGCTCGTCATCCCCGCGATCGATCTCGACGCCCCGGTCGAGACGGTGGGCTGGCACGTCATCAACGGCGCCAGCACGTGGGACGTGCCCGATCATTTTGCGGCAGGCTGGCTGAAGACATCGGCGCCGCTGGGTCAGGCGGGCAATACCGTGTTCGACGGCCATCACAACATCGCGGGCGAGGTCTTCCGGCGGCTGGTCGATCTGCGCGTGGGCGATGAACTGGAAGTGTACGCGGGCAACAACGTTTTCTTCTACAAAGTGACGACGCGCCAGATTCTCAAAGAGCGCGGGCAGCCCCTTGAAGTACGGATCAAAAACGCGCAGTGGATTCAGCCGACTGAGGACGAACGTTTAACGCTGGTAACGTGCTGGCCGTATACGACCAACTCACACCGCTTGATCATCGTGGCGAAACCGGTCGCCGGTGATCGCGCGGAAGGAAAACCGAAATCATGAACCCGCTTAACTGGTCAATCGCGCGCCGCACGCGGCGCAATCACGCGCTGGAACATGCCACTATTCATTTGCTCAGCGCGGCTTTTCCGGGCAAAGCGCTGGCCGGGCGCTCGACGCCGTTTGGCTTCTATCTGTACGGCGACGTAACCACCGACAACCTGACCACGGCCGCGTACGACGCGCTGAGCCGTCTGCGTCGGGGTGAGAGCCGCCTTGCGATCCATCCGGGCTGCGGCACGAATTTTCTGACGTCGGGCACGTTCGCGGGATTGGCCGCGTTTGGCGCGTTGAGCGTGGGCGACCAGAAGAACCGGCTGTCGCGTCTGCCCGATGTGCTGATCGCGGCGACGGTGGCGCTGATGGCGGCGCAACCTGTCGGGCCGAAGTTGCAGGAGAAAGTCACCACGCTGGCCGACATGGGCG
>JAUQXD010000356.1 GCA_030834835.1 Thermoflexales bacterium
GTGCTCCCGCTTCCAGACCTGCCCTGGGATCGGCAACAGCCATGAAATCCACCGTCGATCAAATCCGCCAGCGCTTCGATGCCGATGTGGAGCGGTTCTCCAATTTAGAGACGGGCCAATCGGCCACGATCGATGCGCCGCTGGTGCTGGATTTGATCACGGCGGCTGCGGCAGCGACCAATCCGCAGGCAACGCGCTCGCTCGACATCGGCTGTGGGGCGGGCAACTGTACGCTGAAACTGTTGCAATGCCTGCCGAATTTGGCCGTAACGTTGATCGACCTGAGCGCGCCGATGCTGGAACGCGCGGTGACGCGAATTGGAGCGATTGCGTCGCAGCCGATCACGACACTGCAAGGCGACATCCGCGATGTCGAGTTTGAGTCGGAGTCGTTCGACATTATCATGGCGGCGGCGGTGTTTCATCATCTGCGCGGTGATGAGGAGTGGCGCAGCGTCTTTGCCAAATGCTACGCCGCGTTAAAACCCGGCGGCTCAATTTGGATCAGCGATCTGATCAAGCACGATTCTCCAGCGATTCAGGCGTTGATGTGGCAGCGCTATGGCGAATACCTGACACAGTTGAAGGGTGAAGCGTATCGCGACACGGTGTACGGCTACATTGAGCAGGAAGACACGCCGCGCCCGCTGCTATGGCAACTACATCTGCTGAAAGAAGTCGGCTTCAAGACGGTGGAAATCCTGCACAAAAACAGCGTCTTTGCGGCGTTTGGGGGAATTCGGTAGGGGCCGACCCGTGTGTCAGCCCAGGGCGAACACACGGGTTCGCCCCGACAGTGATGACCATGCAAGCAATGCTGCTAAGTCAGATCACGAACCTGGCAGAGAACAACACTCCGCTGACGCTAACTGATCTGCCAGAGCCAGTGCCCGGCAACGGCGAGATTCTGATCAAGGTGTCGGCGTGCGGAGTGTGCCACACCGAACTCGACGAAATCGAGGGGCGCTTGCCGCCACCCCAATTACCGATTGTGCTGGGGCATCAAGTTGTTGGGCGCGTGGTGGCGATGGGCAATCAAGACCTGACAGGTTTTGCGGCGGAAGCCGCCGGAAACCTGTCAGGTCTACAGGTGCGCGATCGCGTCGGTGTGGCGTGGATCAATTCGGCGTGCGGCGCGTGCGAGTTTTGCCGCAGCGGGCGCGAGAATTTGTGTCATGACTTCAAAGCGACGGGCCTTCACGCGCACGGCGGCTACGCGCAGTACATGATCGTTCGCGCGGACTTTGCCTATCGCTTGCCGGATGCGCTATCCGATGTTGAAACTGCGCCGCTATTGTGCGCGGGCGCGATCGGGTATCGGTCGCTGGCGCTGACGAATTTGCGGGATGGGCAGGTTCTCGGGCTGACGGGCTTTGGCGCATCGGCGCATCTGGTGTCGAAATTGGCGCGACATCAGTTTCCGCACTCGCCAATCATGGTGTTCGCGCGCAACAAAGAAGAACGGGCTTTTGCGATCGAGCTGGGCGCGAGTTGGGCGGGTGACACAAGCGATCGAGCACCGCAGCCCTGCGCGGCCATCATCGACACGACGCCGGTCTGGACACCCGTTGTCGAAGCCTTGAAGAATCTGGATGCGGGCGGGCGATTGGTCATCAATGCCATACGTAAAGAGGCAGTCGATCAAGATGCGCTGCTGCGCTTAGATTATCCAGCGCAATTGTGGCTGGAAAAAGAGATCAAGAGCGTGGCCAACGTCACGCGCCGTGATGTGCGTGAATTCTTGCAGTTGGCGGCGGAGATTCCGCTTCGACCGGAAGTGGAGACCTTCGGGCTGGCGGAGGCCAATCGGGCGCTGGTGGAACTGAAGCAGCGACATGTGCGCGGCGCTAAGGTTTTGGTCGTTGAATAGTCAATTGTGATACGCGCGGCGCTAAGGTTTTGATCGTCGAGTAATCACGCGGGGTGAATCGATGTTCGAGCATCGTCACGAAGATCTGTTGCCGCGCTCGCAGTTCATGCGACGTCAGGTGCGCTTCACTCTGGTCGCAACAGGAATCATCATCGGCTCGTTGGCGATTGGCATGCTGGGCTATCACTTCTTGGAGGGCTTGTCGTGGATTGACGCCTTCCTGAACGCGGCGATGTTGATGGGCGGCATGGGACCAGTCGCGCCTCTGACCACCGACGCGGGCAAGTTGTTTGCCGGATTGTACGCGCTGTACTGTGGACTGGTGCTGCTGATCTCGGTCGGCATCCTGGCCGCGCCGATTTTCCATCGTTTCCTGCATCATTTCCATATCGAGTTGGACGACAAGGACTAACGTGACATGGACATCACCCTGACGACGCCCGCGCTGTTCTTTCCGGCGCTTTCACTGTTGATGCTGGCGTACACCAATCGGTTTCTGGCGCTCGCCAACCTCATCCGCAATCTGCACGCCGATTATCAGAAGGCCCCTGATCCGCTCATTCTGGGGCAGATCGACAACTTGACGTTCCGGGTCGAACTGCTAAAGTACATGCAGGCCACGGGCGCGGCCAGCATTCTGGGCTGTGTGTTATGCATGCTGGTGTTGTTTGCCGGCTGGATCGAAGTGGGCAAAGTATTGTTTGTGATCAGCCTGCTGCTGTTGATTGCCTCACTGGTGTTGTCGCTCAGCGAAATCTGGATTTCGATCGGGGCGCTGAACTTGCATCTGAGCGCGCTGAAACGGGAAGAGGCGAAGTCGCCGCGAAAGTAAGCGACAAGGAGCCGCGTATGGAAGCCACGATTGTATCGATTCTGCTGGCCTCAGCCCCGCTGATCTTTGCCACCCTGGGCGAAGCCATCACCGAGAAAGCGGGCGTGATCAACCTGTCGCTCGACGGCAGCATCATGCTGTCGGCGATGGCGGGCTTTGGCGTGGCGTTGACCACGGGCAGTGTCTGGCTGGGCTTCATCGCGGCCGCGCTGGTCTCGATGGCGGTGGCGCTGCTCATCGCGTATTCCAGCATCGCGTTGAGGTTGAATCAGGTCGCGGTGGGTTTTGTGCTGACGCTGCTGTGCACCGACCTCAGCACCTTCCTGGGCAATCCGTTCGTGCGCGTGCAAGGCCCGGCCGTGCCGCACATGCCCATCCCGATTCTCAAGGACATTCCCTTCCTCGGCCCGATCTTTTTCACTCACGACCTGGTCGTTTACGGCAGTGTGCTGCTGATCTTCGCCGCGTACTGGTTCATGTTCAAGACGCGGCGCGGCCTGATTTTGCAGGGTATCGGCGAACGGCCCGAAGGCGCATATTCGCGCGGCGTGCCCGTCACCCGGCTGCGCTTTTTCTACCCGGCGCGGGGCGGCGCGCTGGTGGGCATCGCGGGCGCGGCCTACTCGCTGGACGTGAAGCTGGGCTGGTCCTATCGGCATACGGCAGGCCTGGGTTGGATTGCGCTGGCCATCGTGATCTTCGGCGGCTGGCATCCCTATCGGGTGGCGTTTGGCGCGTACCTGTTCGGCGTGCTGCAAATCGTCGCGTTGAAGTTACAATCAGTTGTGCCGAACCTGGCGCAGGTATTGCCGATTATGCCTTTCCCGTTGATGATCTTCACCCTGACGATCGTGTACAGCGATCGATTGGGCAGGCTGCTCGACAAGGCGCCGCGGCTGCGCGGCATCTTACGCAGCGATCCACCCAGTGCGCTGGGCACACCCTTCGAGCAAGAGTAAAACATGGAACTATCTGCCACCGATTACACCCTGGCCGCTCAGGCGAGCCTGGCAAATGCCGTCACCGAGGCGGCCACCCTGCACGCTCCGCAACTTGAACCGGAGCACGTGCTGCTGGGGTTACTGTCGCCCGATTCCGGCACGGTCTGGAGCTGGTTCGCGGCCATGATGCGCGATCCGTCGGCGCTGCGGACCGTTATCGCCACGGCACTGTCCGGCGCGCCTCAAGCCGAAACATCGCTGGCTGAGACCGTTCACAGTTACCGGACACGGCGCGTCTTGAGTGAAGCCGCCGACGAGGCCCGCCGCCTGAATAGCGAGCAAGTGGATACGCCCCATCTGTTGATGGGTCTGCTCAACGAAGGCGGCGCAGCTGCCCAGATTTTGCGCCAGCGCGGCCTGGATACCCGCACGCTGCGTTACTGGCTCAAGAATCATCCAGCCGCCGATATTCAAATCGCACCACCGCACGCGACCGCGGCGCAGGCCGCCCCACCGATCGCCCAACGCCCCGCCCCGCGCCCGGAGGTTCGTGACGATGTGCCGCTTCGTCGCGCGCTGCCCTACCTCATCAGTTGGCGCGCCGTCGCAATCTTACTCGCCATCGTCATCGGCGGCGGCTACATGACCCTGCGCGAAGATCTACAAGATGTGGGCGTATACGTCTTCATCATCGGCGGCTGGATCGCCAGCGTCTCCGCGCATGAATTCGGCCACGCGCTGGCCGCCGACCTGGGCGGCGATCACAGCGTGCGCGGCAACGGCTACCTCAGTTTCAACCCGCTCAAATACACGCACGTCATGCTCAGCATCGTTATGCCCGTCATCTTCCTGCTGATGGGCGGTATCGGGTTGCCGGGCGGCGCGGTCTATATCAATCGCGCGGCGCTGCGCGGGCCTAAATGGCAAAGCATCGTGTCAGCGGCGGGGCCGTTCGCCTCGCTGCTCGTGTCCGTCCTGCTGGCAATTCCATTTATGCTCAACCTGGAAACGAAGACCGTCTTCTGGGCTGCCCTGGCCGGGTTAATCATGCTCAACATCGCCGGGGTACTGCTCAACCTGCTGCCCATTCCGCCGCTGGACGGCTTCGGTATCATCGCGCCGTGGCTGACGCCCGGCATTCGCAATTACCTGTACCGCTTCGCCTCGATCGGCATCTTGTTGGTCTTTGTCATGCTCTTCTGGTTCGAGCCGGCCAACCAGGCGCTGTGGGACACGGTCGATAGCATCGTCGCCGCCCTCCGCATCAGCCCCGATTTTGCCCGCATGGGCCTGAGCCTGCTGACCTTTGGTCGCTAAGCCTATGCCCCCACTTCGATTGGTGACACTCAATCTGCTGAACGATCGATCGCGCTGGGAACAACGCCGATCACTTGTCGTCGATCAGTTGGCCGCGCTGCAACCCGATTTGATCGCGCTGCAAGAAGTGACGCCCGCGCCCGACAACAGCGCGCGCTGGCTGGCCGATCAACTGGGCGGCTACTCCGTCCACTACAGCCCCTTCAGCGGCAAAAAGCGCGATAAAGAAGGCGTGGCGATTTTGAGCCGGCCGAAAATTCTGCGCGCCGAATGGCTTGAACTATCGACCCAATCGCGCGTGGCGAGCCTGATCGAGATCGACACCCCAACCCGATCGCTTATCGTGGCGACCACGCACTTGCACTGGTGGCCAGGTGAAGCGCACGAACGCGATCAGCAAGTTCAACAACTGCTCGATTGGCTCACGCCCTTCAGCGCTGATCGCGCCAGCGTGGTGTGCGGTGACTTCAACGGCGTGCCCGAATCGCGCGCCATTCGTCTGATGCGCGATCATTTTTCGTCGGCGTATGCGCTCGTGCACGGTCACGAACCGGAGTATACTTGCCCGACGCCGCTGCCCCTGACCAGCACCATCAAGACCGTGCG
>JAUQXD010000357.1 GCA_030834835.1 Thermoflexales bacterium
AGTAATGAAAGTCTCGTTGTAATACTAGATGGGTATGTCATGCTGAGGAACGCGAAGCGTGACGAAGCATCTCTCGTTCTATTAGCGCTGGCTATTGGTCGCGCCAGAGATTCTTCGCTCACTAACGTTCGCTCAGAATGACACTTGCAAAGATCTCTCAACCCCGTTTCAGATGCTGATCCAAAAACTCCACCACGATCGGATACATCACCAGCTTGTTCTTCAACTTGATGATGCCGTGACCTTCATCGTCGAAGACGACCAATCGGCCGGGCACGCCGCGCGCCTCCAGCGCCGTCGCCATCTGCTGCGCCTCGCTCAACGGCACACGCGGATCGTTCGCGCCGTGGATGATCAACAGCGGGGCGCGCATCGCATCGATATGGCGACTGGGCGAGATGCGCTCCAGAAAGTCGCGGTCGCGTGCCAGTGAGCCGTACTCCGCTTCGCGCGTGGCGCGGCGATATTCGCTGGTGTTCTCCAGAAAAGAAACGAAGTTACTGATGCCCACGATGTCCACGCCCGCCGCCCACAACTCGGGATAGGTCGTCAACGCGGACAGCACCATAAAGCCCCCGTAACTGCCGCCGTACACGACCAGTCGATCACCGTCGATATTGGGCTGCTGTTTCAGCCAGTGCGCGGCGTGTGCCAGATCGGCCACGGAATCCATGCGTTTCTCCACGTCGTCGAGGTGGCTATAGGCTTTGCCGTAACCCGTCGAGCCGCGCACGTTGGGCGCGAGTACCGCATAACCGTGATGCACGAAGTATTGAATGAAGAAGTGGAAGTACGGCTGGAACTGCGACTCCGGCCCGCCGTGTACCATGACGATGACGGGCACGCGTTCGCCGCGCGAACCGATCGGTTGGTAGAACCACGCCGGGATCGATCGATCGTCAAAGGTGGGATAGTGGATCAATTTTGGTGCGATGAAATCAGCGGGCAAAATGCCGCCATGCGACGCGCGCGTCAGCTGCACCACCCGATCGGCCTTCAACTCCCACACGAACACATCGGACGTGCGCGTGGCGCTGGTGAATGAAAACGCCAGCCGCGACGAGTCCGCGGAGAAGCACATCTCGTAATCCCAGAAAGCGATCACGCCCGGCGCGTCGCTGAGCGCGGGCGCGGTGCGCGTTTGGCCCGTCTGCGTGTCGTGCACGTGCAACGTATGCGCGCCGTCGAGGTTGGCCGTGTACGCGAGGTAACGCCCATCGAGCGACAGCGTCATGAATTCCAGATCGCATGCTTGCGAGATGGTGGGCGTGATCTGCCCTGTGCCCAGATCAACCTGCGCGAGGTGCATGAAGTCCGAACCGAGATCAGTGTTGACCCACATCGAACGACCGTCGAGCGTATACGCGATGGCGTCAAAGCGCGCTTCTTCATCGGGCGGATTCAGTTGGCGCGCTTGACCGTTCGCCAGATCGATCTCAAACAAGTCTTGATCGAACGAACCGTTCATGCGCACCACGGCCACGCGCTGCTCGTCGGGCGAGAAGGCCATTTTGAACAGGAAGCCGGGCGCGTCGTTCTGCCAGATCATTTGCGCTTCGCCGTCCAGCGGCTGCACGTACAGATCGAACAGGCCGGGGCGGCGACGATTGGCCGAGAACAAGATGCGCTGCCCGTCGCGCGACCACTCGCCGAACGTGTGGATGGCTGCGTCGAAGCCCGTCGTCAACGGCGTGACGTGCGCGCCATCGGCCGAGAGCAGGAACAACTGCGCGTTCTCATTGCCGCCGGTATCGCGCGCATAGATCAAGCGGCCGTCGCCGCGCACCGGCGAAAACCACGCGCCCATCACGCGATCGGTCTCGAAGGTCAGTTGATCGGGCCACGGAATGACCTCGGAATCGGACAACGCGATTTGCCACACTTGCGGATCGCCGGTGATGTTGGTGAGAAAAGCCAGCCGCCGACCGTCGGCGGAAAACGTCGGGTGAAAGGCCTGCTTCACGTTGAGGTATTGCGCGATGGCGTAGGTCATGGTTTCTCCTTGCGAGCGTGAGGTATCCTCAAACGATTGTAACTGCGAGCGTGCGCGAGTGCAACCGCACTCGCCTGCAACCGCTTCCCGCGCAATTCTTGACACTCGAAATTTACCGTCTACAATACGCCGCACTTTTACGGTAGCCCGGCCAACTGTCTGTGAATACTCAACCCTCTGCCAGTGAGTCCGATCGCGCACCGTCGATCAATCTGATCGGGCGGCTGCCCGCTTTGCACTCACGCTTTATCGGGCGCGAGCGCGAGATCGATCAGATCGCGCAGCTGCTCAAGGCCGCGCGTCTGCTGACGTTGACCGGCCCCGGCGGCTGCGGCAAAACCCGATTGGCCGTGGCGGCTGCTCAATCTTTCACACCGTTTGAACAGGGTGCGTGGTTCGTCGACCTGAGCGGACTGGATGACGCCTCGTTGGTCGCTCAAGTCGTAGCCACTACACTGGGCGTGCCCGAAGCACGGGGCCGCACGTTGCAAGACACGCTCATCGACTATCTCCGCCATAAACACCTGCTGCTGATCCTCGATAACTGCGAACACTTGCTGGCTGCCTGCGCCGATCTGGTGGTGGTGCTGGACAACTGTCCGCACGTGCGCGTGCTGGCGACGAGCCGCGAACCGTTGAATGTCATCGACGAATCGGTGTGGCTGGTGCCCTCGTTGGGCGTGCCCGATCTGACATCGAGCGTGTCGCAAGTGGCCGAGTCTGAAGCGGTGCAGTTGTTCATGGCGCGGGCGACTGAAGCACTGCCCGATTTCAACTTCGACGAACACAACGCCTCGACGATCGCGCAGATTTGCCGTCGCCTCGATGGCATCCCGCTGGCGATCGAATTAGCCGCAGCGCGCGTGAAATTGCTGGACGTGGTGCAGATCGCGGCGCGGTTGGACGATGCTTTGCAGCTGCTGACGCGCGGCCAACACACCGCTGTCCCGCGCCATCAAACTCTGCGCGCCGCGCTCGATTGGAGTTATCAACTCTTGCAGCCGCGCGAGCGTCTTGTGTTTCAGGGGCTGGCCGTATTCGCGGGCGGCTGCACGCTCGATGATGTCGAGGCAGTGTGCGCCGACGAGCAATTGCCCGCAACGGACATGCTCGATCTGGTGTCCGACCTCGTGGATAAGTCGCTTATCACGATCGCCGAGCGCGTGCCGGGCGTGGCGGTACGCTATCGATTGTTGGAACCGATCCGTCAGTATGCGCTGGGCTTGCTGCGCGAAACACAGGCCGAGACCGCCCTGCGTGATCGGCACCTCGCTCACTTCGTCGCCTTTGCCGAACAAGCCGAAGCGCAGTTGAAAGGCACAGATCAATTGCGGTGGTTGCAGCGGCTGGATACAGAGCACGACAATTTGCGCGCGGCGCTGGAGTGGAGCGGGCGCGTTGGGGCCAGACATGCGATCGGGTTGCGGTTGGCCGCCGCGCTGCATTTGTTCTGGCAGCGACGGACGTACTTAAGCGAAGGCCGGCGTTGGCTGGAGTCGGCCATCGCTAAATTTGATCAGCAGCAGGACGATCACACGTTGACAACGGATCGCGATCTGGCGCGGGCGCTGGTGGCGTGCGAATGGCTGGGGGTGTATCGCGGCGAATATGCGACGACGCGCGCCAATCTGGAACGAGCGTTGACGCTGGCGCGTTCGCTGAATGATCCCGTGATCGAAGCGCAAGCGCTGGGCATGCTGACCGTGATGAGTGAATACACCGGCGAGATGGCGGCGGCCGATCAATACGCGGCGGCGAGCGTGGAGGCTGCGCGCCGATCAGGCGATCGTTGGACGCTGGCGCTGGTGACGCATTTTCGCGGCCGGGTGTTGTATCGGCGCGGGGAGGCGGCCGCAGCGCGCACTTCTCTGGAAGAGAGCGACCGCCTGTTCCGCGAGACCGGCGACAGGCAATCGATCGCCACAGTGTTGTCCACGACGGCCGGCTTCAACAGCGATCCCGATCGGGCGCGGGCGCAGTACGAAGAAGCGCTGGCGATCTTTCAAGAACTGGGCCACCGCGAAGCGCAGATCATCATTGCGAGCAATCTGGCCGGACGGGCGCTCATGCAGGGTGACCTGCTCCGTGCGGAGCAACTGTTTGAACAGGTACTGACGCAGGCGCGCGATCTAAATGCCCGTATCACGATTGCGTTTTGTCTGCGCGGGCTGGGACGCATTCGTGTCCTGCAGGGTGACTGGCCCACCGCTGAGCGCTGCCTGCGCGAAAGCGCGGCGATCAATCAGGCGACGGATCATCAGACGTGGCTGGCGCTGTCGATCGCGGGGGTGGCGCGTATCGCCGCCGCGCGCGGTCAGACGTCACCGGCCGCGCGGGCATTGGGCGCGATCGAGGCTTATTTTCAGGCCAATTCGATTCATCTGGATGCGGACGATCAGGCGGAATGGGACCAGCATCGAACGGCGGTGCGCGCCGCCATGACGCACGAGGCTTTCAATGCCGCGCTCAGTGCCGGGCAGCCGCTGACACTGGAACAGGCGCTGCACGCTGTGTCGCAGAGCGATCAGGATGCGGCGGCGGCGGAAGCGCCCGCCACGCCGACATTGCGTGTGATGGCGCTGGGTCCCATGCGTGTGCTTCAGGACGAACAGGTTTTAGGCGCGTGGCCGTTTGCCAGGGTCAAAGAGTTGTTGTTCTATCTGATCTCGCAGCCGCCCCGCACCAAAGCGCAGCTGGGGCTGGCGCTGTGGCCTGATGCTTCGCCCGCGCAGCTGCGCAATAGTTTGAGCACCACGCTCTATCACTTGCGCCGCGTGCTCGGCGGCCCCGATTGGATCCTCTTCGACGACGACGAATACCGCTTCAATCGCGCTCGTGCCTACTGGTTGGATGTGGAGGCGTTTGAAGCCAGGCTGGTGCAGGCCGCGCGTTTACGGACCTCCACCCCGGATCAGGCAATCGCGCTGCTGCAAGCCGCGCTCGATCTGTATCAAGGTGACTTCGTCGAAGACCTGCTGGACGGCGAGTGGTTTTTGTTACGGCGCGAAGAACTTCGGCGAAAGTATCTTGACGCTTTGCTCTTGCTGGGCCAGCTGCACTTTGCACGTGAAGACTACACCCGCGCCGCCGACGCCTATCGCCACGTGCTTGAAAAAGATGAAGTGTTGGAAGAGGCGCACCGTGAACTGATGCGCTGCTACGCGCGATCGGGTGAGCGCGGACAGGCGCTGCGCCACTATCAAACGCTGACGCGCATCATGCAGGCTGAACTCGGTTCGCCGCCTGCCCCCGAAAGCGTCGCCCTCTATGAGCGTTTGAGGCGCGGTGAGGATGTGTAGCAAACTGGCGGCGGCTTGTGCGGTTGACTGACACCGATCTCTAACCTCGCATTTAATCACTTCCTACAGCACCCTCCGGTATTCTGTGTCGCAAGCCAATGGATACCGTCCCGCGTCGTCCCACGTCCTATCTCGTTTCGATCTGGCCGGAGCGTACCGCCGACGGTGCAGTCGTCTGGCGCGGGACGTTGGTGACGGCTGCCGGGCAACGGCTGCATTTTTCCACGCTGGCCCAGCTCAACCGCTGGCTTAACGAACTCGCCGGATGGCAGGAGCCGCGGCCAGAGCCGCGTCAAAATGGGGAATTGCCGTCCTCAAGATAGGGTGGGCCTCCCGATGCCGCCACAGCCAGTGTGTCGTATTGTATGACCATCGACGCTGTCAGAGTCAAGGGAGAACAAACATGAACCACATCCGTACCACTTTCACCCGATTGATCCTCGTGGCCCTTGTGGCCGCCGTCTGGCTCATCGCGCTGATCGGGCTGCCGGGCGGCGCGCACCCATCGGCGGGGCAGGCGGCCGGCGCGCGTTTGCCGCGCCCGCATCCGCAGTCGCATATCGAGTTGGCGAGTGTCGCCACACTCAGCCCGCGGCCGCATCCGATCTCGCATCTGTCGTTCCCGTCAGGGATCGATCTGCTGAACCCCCGGCCGCATCCTACGTCGCACATTGGGCGGGCGCTTAATCGACCGTGATGAGAGCGACGATCGCAGTTCTATTCACAAGTCCAAGAAAGGGAGAACAAAATGGCACAAGTTACGTGGACTATCACTGGCAGACTCACCGTAGAGGAAAACGAAGTGAATGGCAGCGGTCAACCGATGACGCGGCCGCTGACTAACGTCGAAGTCGAAGTCTCGGCTTCTAATTTCGGCGCCTATGCGTCATGGGGTACCGTGCGCACCGACTCGGATGGCTACTTCACGCTGAGAGAGACGAAGGATCAGAGCAAACGCAAAATCAAGGTCAAGGTCCGCTTCACCGATAGCGAGTTGGAGATCAACACCGGCGCGCTGGCGAATGTCGGGGATTTTCTCAGCCCGGCGATCGAAGTCTTTGAGCATGCCAACGAAGTCGAAGGTCCGTCCATCAACATCGGGACGCGCTGCTTCAAGGCGGGCGCCGGGGGCGAGCTGGGCGATCGAGACAACCGCCGGCGCGCCATCGCCTGGTATGTGTGCAAGAAGCTGATCAATACGTTCCAGGCCACCGATCCGTACTTCGATTTCAAAGACAAGGTCAAGATCATCTATCCGGCCAACGTGGTGAGCGGCCTGTGTTACGCCAATGCCCTCACCCGCTCGGTCTATATGCATACGACCAACAGCAAGGACCTGTGGGATGTTCAAGTGCTGATCCACGAGTTCATGCACCTGTGGAACTATGACCACAACTCTGGCACGGCCAACTGGTTCGGCGCAGTCTTTTGCCCGCCGGACCTCAGCACCCACAGCCAGGCTGAACGGCGGCCCATCGCTTTCCACGAAGGCTTCGCCGAGTTTGCGGCGTGGGAACTGCTGCACGAAGTGTGGGGCGACGAACCAGACAGCAAGCGGACCAGGCAGCTGCCCTACACGCGGTACGCCCTTGTCCACGACCTGTACCTCGACACCGTCGACGAGGTGGAGCAGAACGACAAGGGTGTCTATCGTGCCCTGTGCCTGTTAGTGGGACGCGCGATCTATGCCCGCCGCTTTGGCACCAAAAACACGCGCCTTGATTCCAATCCCTATCCTGAAAAGGTGGAGACCAGCGGTTTCGATTGCCCCGAGAATCCGAAACTGACGATCTGGGATGTGTTGAAGGTCTTTCAGGCCAACCCGGCCAAAGGCTACTCGACCGAGTGGCAGGTGGGCAACAACGATTACGGTGTGCGCCGCTTCTTCGATCGGGCGGCGGGCGTGCTGGACAAACTGGATGAGGCCACCAAAGACCTCCTGCTCAGCCTGATTGACCCGAACAGCGTGGAAGAGCCGCAGTCACGCTGTCAGGAACTTAGCTGGCAGATCGGCGGCACGCAGCCCATCGACGCCGGTCAGCTCACGTCGGTGAAGAAACCGCTGACGCGCTGACATCTGCCAGCGGCGCGCTTCACTAACACTCGACACGCCGGTCGGGCCAGGGTCGGCGTGTTGGCGCCGACAAATAGTGCACACGGGAAACGAAGTAGCGGGGGGAATCATCATGAGGGGACACATATCGGCCGTCAGGACCATTCGATTGAGCCTGGTCGCGGCCCTGATCAGCTGCGCGATCGTTGCACTTAATGGGACGCCCATCGCGCAGGCTGCCACCATCACCGTCAACACCACAACCGATGAGGTCAACTCGGACGGCGACTGTTCACTGCGTGAAGCCATCATCGCCGCCAATACCGATATGGCCGTGGATGCCTGTCCCGCCGGTAACGGCGCGGATACCATCATCTTGCCAGCCGGCACGTACGTCTTGACCATTGTGGGCGCGAACGAGAATGCCGCCCACACGGGCGACCTGGACATCACCAAGGATCTGGTCCTCGTCGGCGCGGGGAAAGCCAGCACCATACTGGATGGCAACGGTCTTGACTACGTCATTGAAACGCACTCCTCAGCCAATACGCGCGTCTCAGATGTGACCATCACGGGCGGCTCCCCTGCCGGTATGCGCGCCTACGGAGGCCCGCTGACGCTTGAGAACAGTCGGGTGCGGAACAATCCTGGGAATGGCATAGTGGTCTGGTCCACGCTCACCCTCGTGGATAGTCGTATCTACGACAATGTCACTACCACCAGCGGCGGAGGACTCTACATCTATGGCACAGCGACTCTGATCAACAGTCTCATCAGTGGTAATACCGCCGAAGGATTGGGCGGAGGTATTTTTAGTCAGGGGACGCTGACACTCGTTAACAGCACTGTCACCAGCAACAGCGCCGGGGTTGACGGGGGTGGTATCAGCACGTCCAAAACAACACATCTGTACAACGCCACCATCACGAACAATACTGCCGACTCGAATGGCGATGGGTCGGGTAATGGCGGCGGAGTCTATGTCAGCGGTCTCGTCAGTGCTACGCTTACCGTCCGAAACAGCCTCGTCGCCGGCAACTTTGACAGCAGCACTGGCACCCGGCACCTGGACTGTTCCGGCGTGATCACCAGCGAAGGCTATAACCTGGTTGAGGACACGACCGGTTGCACAATCGTGGGCAGTCCCTTCGGCAACATCACTGCTGTTAGCCCTGATCTCGGCCCGCTGCAAAACAACGGTGGTGATACGCTCACACACGCTCTCCTGGCCGGCAGCCCGGCGATTGATGCTGGCAACCCCTTAGGATGTGCCGACGAGAACGGCATTGATCTGATCATTGACCAGCGCGGCTATGCCCGCCCGATCGATGGCGACGGCGACGGCTCGGCGCGTTGCGATATGGGCGCGTTCGAGCGGCTCTCGCCCGGTGCGCCCACGCCCACGAATACGGCAACACCCACCAATACTTCTTCGCCGACGGCAACCCGGACGGCGACAGCCACGCGTACACCAACATCGACGCCAACCCGTACACCGACGGCGACAGCAACGTCAACGCCAACGGTCACACCGACGAATACACCCGGCCCGTCACCGACTGCCACTTCGACGCCGACGGTAACACCCACCTGTGTTCCCGGACCTGATGGTTGCGTGTCGACGCCGACACCGACGCCGATACTGAATTACCGGGTGTATCTGCCTGTTATTCAGAAGTGAGAGGGTCGATCGGGCTATTTTCAGAGCCGAGTATTCAGCTGCGCGCCCCACGACTCGAACGAGGCCGCCGCATTCGCGGCCCGGTTCTTTGGAGCGCAGCGCTGCAGCGTGCAGATCGTTGCACGACCTCACAATCAACTTCATCACACTTGATCGAACTGCGGGGGAAGGTCGTTTAGGTTATCCCTGCATCGCATGATCGACTCATCTTTGGAGAGCCAATGAAAGTCCGTTCTTTGTTTCCATTGTTCGCCGGCATCAGTTCCACGATCTTGTTCATACTGAGTCTGACGGGGCAGCTCGAGCAGTCCGTCCTGGCCGCGCCGTCGGCCACCACCTGGTATGTCTCCACCACCGGCAGTGATGGCAATAACTGCCAGACGCCTGGCACCGCCTGCGCCACCATCAACGCCGCGATCGGCAAAGCCGCCGATGGCGACACCATCGAGATTGCCGCCGGAACTTATCACGAGCACGACGTTCAAATCACCAAACAACTCACGCTCAACGGCGCGGGGTCGGACGCCTCGATCATCGATGCGGACGCGCTCGGGCGCATATTCGACGTCACGACGATCGTGACGATCTCGAACTTGCAGCTGCAAAACGGGCAAACGCCGTCAGGTTCATTGTTCGTATCGTCGGGCGGCGCGGTGCTCATCGGGGGCGGCGCGCAGCTCACACTGCGCAACGCCGTGCTGATCGATAATCATGCGCCGGGTTCCGGCGGTGCGATCTTTAATATCGGCTACTTGACGCTGGAGAACACGCAGGTGTTGAGCAACACCGCCGACGGGGCCGGCGGCGGCCTGTACAACTACAACTTCGGCGTGATCACCGTGACGCAGAGCTTGATCGCCTACAACACGGCGCTGGCCTACGACAGCGGCGGCGGCATCTACGCGGGCGGGACGCGCGTGAGTGTCTTCGATTCGACTATCGCCAACAACACTGGCGCGACTCTGGGCGGCGGGCTGATCGTCTCTATGAACGGCGTAACAATACTGGACGGCGTGACGCTCTCCGGCAATCAGGCGACGGCTGGCGCAGGACTGTATTCGCCGCAGGGTGTGATTACGGCCACCAACACCACCTTCAGCGGCAATAACGCGTCTAACAACTATGGCGGCATCTATCTCTCCGGCGCGACGGCCAGCCTGTTTCTGCACAACAGCACTATTGCCTACAACACCCGCACCAACACGGCGGGCAACGGTTTCAACGGCCTGATGATCGGCGACAGCGCTACGATCTCGCTGGTGAACACCCTGCTGGCGAACAATCAAGAGAACAACTGCGCCAGCGCCAGTCAGCCCACCTCGACGGGCTACAACCTGTCCGATGATTTTTCTTGCGGCTTGAATCAAACCGGCGATCAACAGGGTGTCGATCCGCTGCTCACCACACTGGGCAACTACGGCGGCGCTGTCCAAACGCACGTGCTGCGAGCCGGCAGTCCCGCCATCGATAGCGGCGACAACGCCCGTTGCCCCGCCACCGATGCGCGCAACATCGCGCGTCCCTACGACGGCGATGGCAACAGCTCGGCGGTGTGCGACATCGGCGCGGTGGAAGCGCGGCAGCAAAGCGCCATCGCCGACAGCACCGTGT
>JAUQXD010000358.1 GCA_030834835.1 Thermoflexales bacterium
CGACATCCAGGTAGGCGCCAGCGTGCGATCACGGCAGGTCGACATCGTGCAGACGCTCGCGCCGCCCGTCACCGATCACCTGATGGAATTGCTGATGATGATCGACATCGCGCGCAGCGCGGCGGCGAAAGAGATCCATGCCGTGATCCCGTATTACTCCTTCGCCCGATCGGACAAGAAAGATGCCCCGCGGATTTCGATCACGGCGCGGTTGGTGGCCGATCTGCTGCACACCGCCGGGGCGACGCACGTCATGACCATGACGCTGCATTCGCCGCAGGTGCACGGCTTCTTCTCCGTGCCGACCGATCCGCTGACGGCCCGCTATGCCTTCTACGATTACTTCAAAGCCCGCGACCTGTCGAGCACGGTTTTGGTAACGCCCGACATCGGCCAGGGCAAGTCCGTCATGCGCTTTGCGGCGCAGCTCGGCCTGCCCATGTCGTTTGGTAATAAAGAGCGCGTCTCGGACACCAAAGTCGTCATCTCCGGCCTGACAGGCGCTTCCGCGCGCGGCATGCGGCGGGCGTTGATCTACGACGACGAGATCGCCACGGGCGGATCGGTGGTGGAGCTGTGTCGCGTCCTCGTTGATCAAGGCATCGAAGAGATCTGGCTGAGCTGCACGCATGGCGTCTTTACCGGCAAGGCGTTTGAGAAGCTGGCCGCTGTGCCGCAGATCACCGAGATCATCACGACCGACACGGTTTACATTCCGCCGGAAAAGCGGCCCGCCAACTTGCACATCCTGCCGGTGGCGCCAATCTTCGGCGAAGCGATCAAGTGTAACTACTTCCATCAATCAATCGGCAGCCTGTTTACTTTTGGCAAAGACGACAACACGTAGGGCAATTTGGCAAATTGCCCTTACCCAGCTCAAGGAGATCAATATGTACATTTTCAAAGCAGGTGTGGTCGGCGCAGGCGCGATGGGCGCGGGCATCGCGCAGGTGATTTCGTATTCCGGTCTACCCGTGGTCTTGAAGGACGTCGATCAGGCCATGCTCGATAGGGGCGTGGCGCACATTCGCGGCATCTATGAAACGCGCGTCGAAAAGGGCAAGATGAGTGCGGGCGAGATGCAGTCCAAGTTGGACCTGATCATCCCCACGCTTGATTACGGCGACTTCGCCGACGTGGACATCGTGATCGAAGCTGTGCCCGAAAAAATGGGCCTGAAACAGCGCATTTTCCAGGAGTTGGACAAGGTCTGCCCGGAAGGCACGCTCTATGCGTCCAACACTTCGGCGTTGTCGATCACCGAGATGGCCCGCGCGACCCATCGGCCGCAGAAGGTCATCGGCATGCACTTCTTCAATCCCGCGCACGTGATGAAACTCGTCGAGATCATCAAGGGCGAGGACACCGATCAAGAGACCGTCGACGATCTGGTGGCCTTCACCGAATCGCTGCGCAAGATTGCGGTGGTGGTGAAAGAATGCCCCGGCTTCCTTGTGAACCGATTGTTGATGCCGTACCTCAACGAAGCAACGTTGTGTTTGCAGGAAGGCGCGGCCACAGCGCAGGAAATCGATGAGGCGATGGTGGACTACGGCTGGCCGATGGGCCCGTTCACGCTGATGGATTTTCTGGGCCTTGATGTGTGCTATGACGTGGGCGAGTATCTGCATTCGCAGTACGGCGAGCGCATGAAGGGCGCGGTGTTGTTTGAGAAGCTCTTCAAGGCCGGGCGCTACGGCGAGAAGGTAGGCGCGGGCTTTTACGGCTACGGCGACAACACCGATGAAGCCGTCAAGGCGATGGTGGCCGAAACCAGCGGCGGGCAGAAACAGACCGACTTCACGCCCGATCGCTTGATGTACGCGCTGATCAACGAAGCGGCCTATGCCGTCCAGGAAAACATCGCCGACGTGCGCGACATCGACATGGCGATGATCGCGGGTTCGGGCATGGCCGTGGCCGGTGATCGCATGGGGCCGTTGGCGCTGGCCGACAAACTCGGCCTGGATGTCGTCGTCGCCGGACTCGAAGACTTCGAGAAGAAACTGGGCGTGCGTTTCCATCCCGCCGAAAAACTGTACGAACTGGTGAAAGCCGGTCACTTAGGCGAGAAGACGCGCGGCGGGTTCCTGGAATACGTTTAGTCAGTAGATTAGGAATTAGTAAATTAGGCTCTGCGTCCACAGACCAGTCTACCAATCTACTACCCTACTAATTTACCAATTTACTAATCTACCATCTACCAAGGAGCATTATGGCTGACTTCATTCGTTACACCATCGAAGACAAAGTGGCAACGCTCGTAATCGATCACGCGCCGGTGAATGCCTTCAACCGGCAGACGCTGGCCGAACTCGGCGAAGCAGTGGATGCGCTCGTCGCCAATCCCGAAGTGAAGGTCGTCGTTGTGACCGGCGCAGGACAACTCGCCTTCGTGGCCGGAGCCGATCTAGGCGAAATTGGCGCGTTGATGAAATCACAAGATGAGGGCGCGGCGCAAGCCTTCATTCAGTTCGGGCAGCAGGTCTTCAGCAAGATCGAAGCCTCCAATAAGCCCTTTATCGCCGCCATCAACGGCGTGTGTCTGGGCGGCGGCCTCGAACTCGCCATGTCATGTCACCTGCGCATCTGCGGCGATCGGGTCAAGCTGGGCCAGCCGGAGATTAACCTCGGCATCATTCCGGGCTGGGGCGGCACGCAGCGCCTGCCGCGCATCGTCGGTGCGGCCAAGGCCGCCGAACTGATCTTGACCGGCGATCAGATCACGGCCCAGCAGGCCATGCAACTGCGGCTCGTCAATATGGTCGTGCCCGGCGGCGAAGTGATGCGGCAGGCCAAGGGCCTCGCGGCGAAGCTCGCCAACAAGAGCGCTATCGCCACAGCCGCCGCGATGAACGCCATCCGCGCCGGCCTCGATGCCGACATCAAGAGCGGCCTCGCCGCCGAGTTGGCGCAGTTCGGTGCGGCCGTCGCCAGCGCCGACGCGCGTGAAGGCATCACGGCCTTCCTTGAGAAGCGCGAAGCGAAGTTCCAGGATAAGTGATCAGGGATCAGTCAATCAGGGATCGGGCCGCTTGACGGCACAACCTGATCCCTGATCCCAAATCCCTGATCCCTAGTTGACGGGAGTCTCCTATGGATTTCTCCTTAACCGAAGAACAAAGCAGTTTCCGCAAACTCTTTCGCGATTTCGCCGCGAAGGAAGTGGCGAAAGTGGCGAAGCACACGGACGAGAGCGAAGAGCCGCCGCTCGATCTCTTCAACAAAGCGGCGCAGCAGGGTTTCTTCGCCGCGATGATCCCGGAAGACCTGGGCGGCGCGGCGCTCGATCCGCTGAGCTACACCCTGCTGATCGAAGAGCTGGCAAAGGCGTGCATGTCCACGGCGATCACCATCGCCACGCACAACAGTCTCGTCGTGTACCCGATCGTCTCACGCGGCGACGACGCGCAGAAAGAGAACTGGCTGTCGGTGCTGGCCGAGAATGCGGGCGCGCTGGCGCTGAACGAGCCTGACGCGGGATCGGATACCTCGCGCTTGAGCACGCGCGCGAAGCGCACCACCGATGGCTATGTCCTCAACGGCGTGAAGACGTGGGTGACCAATGCGGGCATCGCGAAGTTGCTGCTCGTCATCGCACAAGCCGATGGCGGCCCGACGGCCTTCGTGATCGATCCCGCCACACCCGGCGTGAAGATCGGTCATCGCGAACCGACGACGGGCTTGCGCGGCGTCACCTTCCACACGGTCTACTTCGATGCCGTGGGGATCGCCGAGGCCGATCGGCTTGGCAATGAGGGCGAAGGCTTGTCCCTGTTGCAAACGGCGCTATCGCATTTCCAACTGGCTATCGCCGCGGCAGCGCTCGGTCTGGATGAACACGCGGTCGCGCAAGGCCGCGCCTTTGCCATCGAGCGCAAGCAGTTCGGCGTCAGCATTGCCACGAAGCAGGGGCTGGGTAACTACTTCGCCGACGCCGAGATCAACGCCGAAGTGCTGCGCCATCAAATCGAATACGCGGCGTGGCTGTACGAGCAGGGCAAAGACTTTGCGGCGGCCGCATTGAAGGCCAAGTTGTTCGGCGCAAAAGCCGCGCGCGAGACGGCCAATCACATGCTGCAAGTGCACGGCGGCTACGGTTTCAGCGACGAGTACACCATCTCGCAGCTGTACCGTGATGCGCGCGCGCTCGATCTGTTGGGCGGCACGCCGCAAGTGGGCCGCATCGCCGTGTGGCAGGAAGTGTTTGCCGATTCGGGTGTGGTGATCAAACCGTGAGCGGTCAACTGGTAACCGGTAACTGGTCAACCAGTTACCGATTGACCGATTACTCTATTGTTGTAACGACGAGGCAGGCTTATGGCTAACAACTTTCGACGTACCTATCACATCATCGGGATTGTGGTGTCGCAGATCGTGAACGTGCCCTTCATCGCGGGTGCGGCGATCACGCTGCTGCTATTCACCGTGCAACCCGATGTGCCGCATCGCCTCATCGGCTGGGGCGTGTCGCTGATCTTCCTGACGATCGTGCCCGCGCTGAGTTTGTTGTTTTACATTCCGCGCCGCGATGCCATTTCGCGCCGGATTGAGCCCTGGGCGTCGACCGAGAAACGTCAGCGCGTGATGAGTTTCGTCTTCATGGCCGTCAGCTATCCGATCGGGTTTGTGCTGCTTAAACTCGTGCAAGCCCCGGCAATCTTCGAAGCGATCATGCTGACCTACGTGATCGTGGTGCTGGGCCTGATCCTCGTCAATATCTTCTTCAAAGCGAGCGGGCACGCAGCGGGTGTGGCCGGGCCGGTGAGCGCGTTGATTTATCTCTACGGCCTGATCGCGACACCGCTGATTGCCCTGATCCCGCTGACGATGTGGGCGCGCGTGCGAGCGAAAGGGCACACCCTGTCGCAGACGATCGTCGGTGCGCTGCTGTCGGCCGCGATCACGGTGACGATACTGGCGCTGTACGGCTTTCGGCCCGGACAATTCTAACTGACTCAGTTTTGACTGACCAACACAGGTGGTGACTATGGACTTTGATCTCTCGCGTGAACATCAAGCCTTGCGCAAATTGGTGCGCGAGTTTGCCGAAGAAGTGGTGAAACCGGCGACGCGGCAGGCCGATCGGACCAGCCAGCCGCCGACCGAAGTCATCAAACAAGCGGGCGAAATCGGCCTGTTTGGTGTGCCGTTCCCGCGCGAGTATGGCGGCATGGGCGCGGGCGAAACCGGCTACTGCATTTTGATGGAAGAGTTGGGCCGTGTCGATACCAGCTTCGCCACCATCATCGGCGCGCACATCGGCATCGGCACCATGGCGATCTATCTGGGCGGCACCAAACGCATCCGCGAAAAGTACCTGCCCGATCTGTGCAGTGGCAAGAAGATCGCGGCCTTTGCGCTGACCGAACCGCAAGCCGGATCAGATGCCGCCTCGATCAAGTTGCGCGCGACGAAGGAAGGTGATTCATACATCCTCGATGGCTCGAAGATGTGGATCACCAACGGCCCGATGGCGAGCACGATGGCGATCCTGGCCGTGACCGATCCGGCGTTGGGCGCACGCGGCGGCGCGACGGCGTTTGTGGCCTCAACCCGCGACGATGACGGCAACCCGATCGAGGGGTTCACGCCCGGCAAGTTCGAGCACAAGATGGGCTTGCACGGTTCGCCGACGAGCGCGATTGCGTTCGATAATTTCCGCGTGCCCGCCGAGAATATTCTGGGGCAAACGGGCCTGGGCTTCGTCGTCTTCATGCAGACGCTCGACATCGGGCGCGTGACGCTGGGTGCGGCGACGCTGGGCGGCGCGCAGGCCGCGCTGCAGCAATCGCTGGAGTGGGCGGCGATGCGCACGCAATTCGGCAAGCCGCTGGCGCACGCGCAGACCATTCAATTCATGGTGGCCGACATGGCTGCCGAGGTGGAAGCGCTGCGGTCGCTGGTGTATCGCACCGCGTGGCTGGTGGATAACAACCGGCCCTTCATCAAAGAAGCGGGCATGTGCAAATTGCTCGGCTCGGAATACGCCTCGCGCTGCGTCGATCGCGCGGTGCAGATTCACGGCGCGCTGGGCTACAGCCGCGACACCTTCATCGAGCGCGGCTTCCGCGATTCGCGCATCGCCGAAATCTTTGAAGGCACCAATGAAATTCAGCGCATTTTGATCGCCGAGCAGATGTTTAGAGAAGTAGGTGTGAAGATTCGTCCGTGACGAGTGAACTACGATAGCCGCTTCTCACTCGTCACTCGTCAACAAAGGAACAGCCTATGAAAATCGTCGTCTGCATCAAACCGGTGCTTGATCCGCGCGGCATGACGGTGAACCGCAAAGCGGAGAAAGTGTTTATCAATCAGGAAGACTACGTGATCGATCCGGCGAGCAAGGCCGCGCTGGAAGTGGCCGCGTCGATCAAAGCCCAGGACTCAACGGCGCATGTGATCGCGATGTCGGTAGGCACCGATCGGGCCGATGACGCCCTGCGCGAAGCGCTGGCGCGTGGCGCGGATCGCGCCATCCTGATCGGGCTGGACAACATCGACGCATGGGCCGTGGCGAATTCACTGTCCGCCGCGATCAATCGGCTGGGCGACATCGATCTGGTCTTGTGCGGCGAGCAATCG
>JAUQXD010000359.1 GCA_030834835.1 Thermoflexales bacterium
TTCAAGATTCGACAGCTTGGCCTGAATCGCCGCTTCCCATTCATCCAGATAGAACTCTTCGTAGATCGCGCGATACAACTTGGCCGTGTACCAGTCGCCGATGAGCAGCAAACTCTGATTGATCTTCTCGAAGCCCAGCGTCAATGACAGCCGCTGCTCGATGACCTGGCGCAGCACCCGCTTGGAACGCGTGGGCAGCAGCGACCGGCGCGCGCCGTCGTGCAGATTCTGACTGACGGCCGTCAGGTTGAGATCGATGGCTTCGTCCAGCAGGCGGTAGCGCAGCAGTTGATAATTGCCGATCTTCAGCAGCTCAATGTCCGATTGGAAATCGCCCTCTGGCGAGATGATCACCGCCCCTTCCCAATCGACCACGGTCAAATCCGCTTCGGAGTAACGCACGCGCGAGATCAGGATGTCGTCGATTTCGCGCGGGCCAAAGACCTCGCGCTGGGCGCGCATGAAGCGCGCCAGCGTCTGCCCGTTGCGATCGATGAATTCATCGGGCGCGCCGGTGATGGCCGAGATCATCAGGACCACGTATTCTTCGACCATATCGCCGCGCTGAGGATGCACAGACGTCAGGTGCGTTCGCAGCGCCGCCTGAATGCGCGCCTTGGTCTGCAGCGAATTGTCGCTCAGCACATCGGGCAGCGAAAAATAGCACTCCGCAATTTGCGCCACACCATCATAAATCTGGTAATGAATGGTAATCGGCGTCCCGTCATGCACGATCGAATCCGAGCCGGTGGTGCGCACCTCGACATCCAGCACGTCGAAGTACGGCGCGTCGCGCAGGCGCTTCACCGCCGGCGGCGACTCGACTGGCTTCACGTCTTCGCACGGCATGACCAGCAGATAACAAATCTGTGCATCGATCACATCCGGCTGGGCTTCAGTCATACGGCCTCGAAATCCACCAGCGTTTGACGCCACCGATCGGGCAACGGCACGGCGCGCCCCACCGCATAGTCAAACATCACCTGCACGGTGCGGCCGCCAGCCAGCAGGCGCCCATCGGCCGTGTCGATAAATTGGTACTCCATGTCGAAGCTGCTGTTACCCAGGCGGCTGACACGCGCCTGTATGCTCAACTGTGCTGACATGAGGATGGGCGCTTTGAACTGACACGTCGCTTCGGCGATGATAAAGAACGGCGAGGGGAAATCATCCGCCAACAGGCCCAGGTGTTTGAAGTATTCGACGCGGGCCATTTCCATGTACGTAAAGTACACGGCGTTGTTGACGTGCCCGAACGCATCCAGGTCGCGAAAGCGAATCGTGATGGGGGTGGCAAATCGAAACGTCTCGGCCACAGTCTCACCTTTCACGCCGACACATTGATCCGTTCAAGATAATGCTGCAGATTGATCCGCGAGATTTGCGTCAGGCTGTCCGGCACGTCATCCGGCTCGAACCACGCCAGTGCCGCGCACTTGCCCGGCTCACGAATCTCCGCTTCGCCGCCGATCAGCGCGCATACATACGTCGGCGAGACCCAGTGCTGACCTTCTTCCGGCAGAATGTGATCGACCACGTCCAGCAGGTCGCGCACTTCAATGAGCAGGCCGTATTCCTCGGTGATTTCGCGCTTCAACGCGGCCAGCAGCGTCTCGCCGAACTCCACCGCACCGCCAGGGAATTCCCACAGGCCGCGCTCGTTCCCGGCCAGCGGACCACGCTGCGCCATAAACACGCGCCCGCGCGTATTGACGATGATAGCGCCCACGCCGACTCCAATGAAATCGATACCGCGTTGCATGTGTGGCTTAACCTCCGGTGAAGATGATGACGATTATACCCCACCACCCGATTGAGCCACGCAGCGATCCAAAACATCACCCCGATCGGCAGCTGGCGCGATCGGGGTGTGGAGAGAACCGGAGAAGTCTATAGAAAATCGAGCGGCTATGGCCCGGTTACCGTCGGCAATTTGGCCGCGGCCCATTCTTTCAGGCCGCCCGCCATGCTGGTCACCTGCGTAAAGCCCGCGTTCACCAGAATGTCGCGGCCCGCTTGGCTGCGATTGCCCGATCGGCACACCACCACCACTTCTTTGTCACGCGGCACTTCCTTGACCCGCGCTGCCAACTCGCCCAGCGAAATCAACGTCGCGCCGGGAATGTGGTATTCCGTCCATTCATCCGGCTCGCGCACGTCCAGAATAAACGCGCCCGCCTCGCGTTTGGCCGCCGCTTCAGCCACAGAGATTTCCGCCGGCAAACTCGCCACGGCTGCGGCGGCTGGCGCACCGACTTTCGGCGCACTGGCCGCACCGGTACTTTGCGACATGAGTACTGCAATAACGATCACGGCCAGCAAACCCAGCCCGCCCCACACCCAGACCGCAGATGACTTCGGCGCGGCTTTCGCGGGTGGCGTCGCCGTTTTTCCTGCTGACGATTTGGCGTTCTTCTTCGACATGGTCATTTCTCCTGTAGTGTGTTTATCCGGTTCATTAGATGCATGACACCGTCAAACGTTTCAAACCATTTACCCAAACAATACCTCGATGGTACAATAATGCCATCAACGGCCTCTGTGACTTATGCGCGCACACTATGTCAGACACCTCACCTGATTCAATTACAGCCCCCGAACCGGACCGCAGTAACACACTGTTCAGCAGGTTGTTCCGCGAGCACGAAACCGTGATGCTGTTGATAGAGCCAGACACGGGCGCGATTGTCGATGTCAACCCGGCCGCCTGCGCCTTCTACGGCTACGACCATGCCGCCCTGTGCCGGCTTAACCTGGCGGACATCAATCAACGGCCCCGGCCTGAAATTGCCCTGAATCTGCAGCACGCCAGACGCGGCGAACGCAACCAGTTTGTTGTCCCGCACCGCCTGGCCTCGGGCGAAGTGCGCACCGTTGAAGTCCGCTCGTCGCTCACGGAGATTGACGGTCAGACGCTGCTCTTCGCGATTGTACACGACATCACCGATCACGCGACTGCCGAGCGCGATTTGCGCCAGTTGGCGCAGCGCCTGACCATGCTCAACGACATCGGCCAGGCCATTGCCTCAACGCTCGATCTCGATCAGATTTTGAGCATCCTGCTGGAACGGACGCGGCAGGCGGTAGGCGCTGAGGCCTGCTCCGTGGCGCTGCTGGACGAGTCGCATACCGAACTGGTGTTTCGCCAGGCGGCCGGGGTCGCCAGCCGCGACGTTATCGGGCTGCGGTTAAAACGCGGCCAGGGCGTGGCGGGCTGGGTGGCGGAACATCAGCAATCGGTGCTGATTCTGGACGCCGCCACCGATCCGCGTCTCCTCGGGCAGATCATGACGTCATCGGACTTTCAGACGCGCAATTTGATCTGCGTGCCGATGTTTGCCCACAACGTCATCATCGGCGTCCTGGAACAGATCAATAAAGTGACGGGCGTTTTTGACGCCGCCGATGTGCAGCTGTTGGAAGCCGTCGCCGCTCAAACCGCCGTGGCCATTGACAATGCGCGCCTGTTTGACGCCGAACGGCGCAGTCATCAACGCCTCGAGACGCTGTACCGCATCGGCCAGACCGTCAATTCGACGCTCGATCCAGCCGCAATCCTCGATCAGCTGATCGATGAGGCCATGCGCGCCACGCACGCCACGCACGGCGCCGCACTGATCGCCCGGCCGGCCGAAGGCACCTTTGAACGTCGCGCGCAACGCGGTTACTCGCCGGAACTGATCGCGCGAGCGGCTCAGCACCCGCTGCCCCTGGCGGGCGGCATCAATGGCCGGGCGTACACTGCCCGGCAAGTCGTCGCCGTTGACGATGTGCGGCTGGACCCCGACTATTTTCCGCTGGTGCCGGAAACCCGATCGGAAGTGGTGATCCCGATTCTGCGCGGCGACCGCGTGCTGGGCCATATCGATCTGCAAAGCCCGCTCGTCGGCGGCTTCCGCGAAGTCGATCTGGACTTTCTGCGCGTGCTGGCCGATCAGGTCGCGGTGGCGCTGGAAAATGCGCGCCTGTATCAAGAGGCTCAGCGCCATGCCACGGAACTGGAAGAGCGGGTGCGTGAACGCACGGCCGCCCTGCGCGATAGCGAAGAAACGGCCCGCGTGATGCTGAATGCCGCGCCCGATGCAGCCTATTTGCTCGATTCGAACGGCACGGTGTTGGCGGCCAACGCGCCCGGCGCCCAGGACCTGGCGACATCGGTCGGGCAACTGGTCGGCGCCAATCTGGTGGATTTATTTGAGCCAGCCCTGGCGCAGGCCCGCCGCGCCCAGATCGATCGCGCGATCACCACCGGCCAGCCGAACCGCTTTCTAGACGAGCGAGCGGGCCGCTATTTCGATAACGTCATTTATCCGATTCAGGCTGCCTCCGGCGTGATCGATCGAGTCGCTGTTTATACCACTGATGTAACCGAGCGCCGCCTGGCCGAAATTGAAATGCAGCGCGCCCTGGATCAGGAAAAAGAACTTAGCGAACTCAAATCGCGCTTCATCTCCATCGCCTCGCACGAGTTTCGCACGCCGCTGACCACCATCCTGTCGTCGGCCGAACTGCTGGAGCATTACAGCCATCGCTGGAGCGACGCCAAAAAATTGGACTACTTCAAGCGCATTCAGACCGCCGTGCGGCACATGGTGGACTTGATCAACGATGTGCTGGTGGTAGGCAAATCGGACGCGGGCAAGCAGGTGTTTGAGCCTGTACCGCTGGACTTGATCGGGTTCTGCGGCGCGATCATCAACGAGATCCAGCCCGACGGGTCACACCCCCAGCCGATTGTGTTTCACGCGAGCGGCGACTGCGCTAATGCCGTGATGGACGAGCGCCTGCTGCGGCACATCCTGTCCAACCTGCTGTCCAACGCCATCAAGTATTCGCCGCCTAAAGCGCCGATCGAATTCAGCCTGCACGGGCGCGATGGGCAAGCCGTCTTCGACATCAGCGATCACGGCATCGGCATTCCGCCCGATGATCTGGCGCACCTCTACGATACCTTCCATCGCGCCGGCAACGTGGGCAACATCGCCGGCACCGGCCTGGGCATGACCATCGTCAAACGGTCGGTCGATCTGCACGGCGGCACGATCGAAGTGAACAGCCGCGTCGGCGCAGAATCCGGTACCCGGTTCACCGTCACGCTGCCGCTAGTCTCGGTTCCGCCGGCAGCGGCGGAATCTGACCCTGAAAATAACGCTGCACCGACTCCGCCAGGGTAAGCTCCCCACCCAGCACCGGCTGCTCGTATGCGGCGGCCCATTCCGCCAGGTTTGATTGCGCGCGCTGTAGTTCGTCGCGGATCAAATAGCCCATCGGCCCGACTTGATCCAGATAACCGGTGATCTCAAAATCCCGATCGGCCCGGGCGCGATCATACGCCACGCGTTTCACTTCGGCGTGCCAGTGTCCGGCCTGCCACGCGACCTGCCCGTAACTGGCTCGCGCATCGCCGTCGAACGGCAAACCCACTGCGCCCACGTTGACGACCAAAGTTCGATCGATGGTGCGAATCAGCGGCCGATGCGTGTGGCCCACGAGCAAGACAGCCGGCGGCGGCGCATTCTGCGGTGCAATCTTCCAGCGCAATTCATCTTCCGCCGTCTCAATGTAGATCCCCGCGCGCGTTCCCGCCATCGAAGCATGCACACTGCGCGCTTCCGAATCGGCCTGCCACACGCTGAACTGAAACGGCCATGCCGCCAGCGTCGCCAGATCGGCCTGCACCTGCTGAAACGTCCAGAACGAGTTGCGATGCAAGTCGAAGCGCAGACCGCTGCGGGGCGCATTCGGCGCGGCGTGCGTCAGCACGTACTCTTCGTGATTGCCCAGCACGCACTGCCAGCCCTGCGTGCGCACGCGATTCAGCACCAGGTCAAGGCACTCGCGCGGGCGCGGACCGCGATTGATCACATCGCCGCCAACGATCACATGATCGGGCTGCCAGTGATCGATGTCTTCGACAACCGCTTCAAGTGCGGCCAAATTGGCGTGGACATCAGTGAGTATGGTAAGTTTCATATAGAACAGTCTGTGTTGAATTTTGTGCATTGATCATTAGTCGGCGTTCTCCTATAATCGCGCGACATTCTACCACACGGATACCCTCATGCGAACCCTGTCACTTGAAACCGTCCGAAGATTAGCACTGGTCAAGCAGCATCTGGCGGATCAATTACCCACCACTGACGCCGCAGGGATTCTCGATCTGGTGCGCGATTTAGGCTGTCTGCAACTCGATCCAATCAGCGCGGTAGCGCGCTCGCACCAGATCGTCGTATGGAGTCGCGTCGGTCACTACGATCTCGATCATCTCGATCAACTCTTATGGCGCGATCGCAGTCTCTTTGAATTCTGGGCGCACGCGGCCTCGATTGTGCCCGTGGCCGACTATCCAATTCATCAGCACCTCATGCGGCGCTATGCGACTGAAAAAACTACTGGCCAGGTCAGCCAACGCTACGCGACGTGGCTCGCCGACAATCAAGGTTTGAAGCGCCATATTTTGCAGCAGATTAAAAAGCACGGCCCGCTGCCCTCACGCGAACTTGAAGTCGAAAACAAGGTCTCAGCGGGCTGGTACTCCACGGGCTGGACCTCTGGCCGCGACGTGAGCCAGATGCTGGATTACCTGTGGACGAAGGGCAAAATCATGGTGGCGGGGCGAACGGGGATTCAAAAGTTGTGGGATCTCAGCGAGCGCTGCCTGCCCGATTGGACACCGCGCGAGACCCTAAACGCAAGGCAGATAACGTACCGCGCCGCACAGACAGCAGTGAAGGCGCTGGGTGTGGCGACCACGCAGCAGATTAAGTGGCACTATGTCCGCCACCGCTACGAAGACCTGCCACAGGTGCTCAAACAATTGGTCCAAGACGGACGACTCGAACAAGTTCACGTTGCCGATCAGAAGGGCGCGTGGTTCATTCACGCCGATGATGTGTCCTTGCTCGATCAACTCGACTCGATCGATTTTTCGCGCACCACCCTGCTCTCGCCTTTCGACAATCTCATCTGCGATCGGGCGCGCACAACGCAGTTGTTCAACTTCGATTTCCGCATCGAGATTTACGTGCCGCCGGCCAAGCGTAAATTCGGCTACTACGTCCTGCCGATTCTGCACGGCGATCGCATCATCGGCCGCATCGATCCCAAGTTCGATCGGGAGCACGGCCGATTGCACATTCACGCCGTCCACGCCGAAGCGGACGCGCCAAAAGATCGCGCCACCGCCCGATCGATTCGCGGCGCGATCGAGAATTTGGCCTCATTCCTCGGCGCGAGTGACATCCATTTCACGCACCTTGTGCCATCGGGCTGGCAGCGCGATCTCAAGTAACCGCGCCTGATGTCATTCCCGCGTGCTGCCGGCGGGAATCCAACGATTCTATCGATGCACAACGCTATTGGACAGTCTGGATACCCGACGAAAGCATTCGGGCATGACGACCAATGGCGCGACTTGACACGAACGCCTCACTCCTCACTCGTTACCCCAACACCTCCGCCGGATCAAGATACTCCACCAACTCATCGCCCTCCACCACCCACACGCGCGTGGCGAAGCCTTGAATGAAGTAACGATCGTGCACGACGGCCAGCGCCGTGCCCTCGAACTGCGTCAGCGCCTGCTCGAACTGCGTGCGCGCCGGAATGTCAAGATGATTGATCGGCTCGTCCAGCAGCAGGAAGTTGCAGCCCTGCGCCACCAACTGCGCCAACATCAAACGCGCGCGTTCGCCATACGACAACGACTGATTCAATTGCAATGGTTGATCGCCCGTGACCAGGAAGTAGTGCAAGAAACTGCGGGCCTCGGTGTCGTTCATCAACGCGGCGGCTTGCAGCGTCTTCAACGGCGTTGAAGCCGGATCGAGCACGTCCTGCTCTTGTGCGAAGTAACCCACTTTCACACTCGCGCCGAGTCGTACTTCACCGGCCAGCGGTGCAAGTTGCCCGATAATTGTTTTGACCAGCGTCGATTTGCCTGCGCCGTTTTCGCCGATGAGGGCGATGCGCTCGCCGCGCCGGATGATCTGATTGATGTCGCGCACCAATACCCGTTCACCGTAGCCTACGCTGACGCTCTCAAGCCGCAGCACATCGCGTCCGCTGATTTCAGAATCGAACTCCACTTTCATTTGCCAGGACTGCCTGGGCTTTTCAACGCGCTCATCCGCCGCAAGGTAGCGTTCCAGTTTCTTTTCGCGCGATTTCGCCTTATTAGCCACCTTCTTCGCCAGACGCCGCACATTGGGTTGACGCGGCGTGGTGCTGCGCTCGACCGAATTGGCTTGCTCCATGGTGCGGGCAATATCCTGCCGCATGCGGCGAATCTCGGCCTGTTGATCGGCGTAGGTTTGCCACTGCTTCTCGCGTTCAAGCAAACTCTGCTCAAGATAGGCCGTGTAATTGCCCACATATTCGCGCAGTCCGTGCGTCTGCGGATCGAGGTACAGCACGCGATTGATCGTGCGATCGAGAAAGACACGGTCGTGCGACACGATCAACGCCGCGCCGCGAAAACGATTCAGCCAGTCTTCCAGCCAGTTCAGCATCGGCAGATCGAGGTGGTTGGTTGGCTCGTCCAGCAGCAGCAGATTGGGTTCGGTCAGCAGCACCCGCGCCAGGCCCAGCCGTGTCTTCTGTCCGCCGCTGAGCGTAGTCACGCGCGTCTCCAGCGGCACGCCATCGAGGCCGAGATTCGCCAGCACTTCGGCACGGACCGCAGCATCGGGATAGCCGCCCAGCGCCTCCAACCGATCGAGTGCGCGTTGATACGCGGGCAGTTGACCTGGATCAAGCGCCAGCGCTTCTGCTAAACGCTCGACTTCGAGCGCAACGTCGGTGCGTTCGTCATGAAGCACATCGGCCAGTGTGGCGTCGGGCGCGAATTCCAGTCCCTGCGGCAAGTACCCGGGCCGCGCATTCGGATCGACGAACACACTGCCGCGATCGGGTTGTTCGGCGCGAGTCAACAGGCGCAACAACGTTGTCTTGCCGCTGCCGTTCAGGCCGATGAGGCCCACGCGTTCGCCGGGGCTGATTTGAAACGAGAGGTCACGCACGATCACTTGATCGGCGTAGGATTTGGTGAGTGATGATGCTGATAGCATAGCGAGACTCCTCTGAAGGGCAAACAAAAACCGAGGGAGCGCCCTCGGTTGTCGGTCAAGGTCTGTTGGCAGCAAGCAAGCCGACAGACTTGAATGAATCAAGCGGTCCCTGAAAAATGAGTCGTTACGCCATCAGTGTATGCACGCCAGCTACTCCTAAGAAACTATATCAAACTGATTATAGCACAGCCGCCGCCACCAACACAGACGACAACCGTCAAAACTGACGCCTAACTTCGGCAGCTGGGCGGGCCGGCTGCACGGCGTGTTGGGCGGCATTGTTTGTGTAGGCACATTGGAACTATTCATCTTCACTTTCTTCTTCTGCATCATCGTCAGATTCGAATTCGATATCATTGTTGCGCAAGTATTCAATGAAGTCCGTAATCCATCTAACGTTCTCTTTGTGACCGTAATCGTTGAGTATGAAGATACCCAATTCTTCAAATTCTCGACTATTAGTCCAATAATGAACAGACTCCAGCTGGGTGCGAGAAAAACGCACTGGCCCACAAGATTCCGCGGTTATCTGTTTGACAACCGACAGGAAGTTGGATGATAGGGATTTTCGATGAGTCCTGATCTCACGTATAAGATCCATTTCTTCCCATAGATGTATGCGGAATCTATATTCTGATCGAACTGCATGAAGCCAGTCCTTTGTATCAGATGATAGTGTATTCGAAACGATAATCAATAAATTATCTGGCTTGTGTTCGCGGCATTGCTCAAGCAATGGTGAAATCTGAGCAACCCCAGGTGGTTGCGTAGTGTAGCGCTTACACTGAATGATCCAATCTTCAGTTGTTTTGATTCTGTCTGTGTAGGCGGTCTCTTTTTTTGCAAGGATGTCTCGCCCTTTATCGCCGCCACCTTTGCCATACCACTGAATTTCTTGAAAGCCGTTGGCGTCAACTAACGTGTAACATAGCTCTTCAAATTCGGAAGGGGTCAATACTGTCCAATCAATTCCCATATAGCCTCTCTGCAAATACGGCTTCTTCTCGGTTGCAACGTGCCGCCCAACAACAGATGAGCGGACATACCGCGTGGGTCATCCGCTCATCCGTTAACGATGGCCTTATTCGAACTTATTCTTGAACAACTCCACCGAGTAACTGATGCGGCGGCGGGCCTGGGCTGCGCCCTCCCAACCGATAGTCTTCACCGAGACGCCTTCC
>JAUQXD010000360.1 GCA_030834835.1 Thermoflexales bacterium
GTGCAGACCACCAGACCGATCCAGAAGCGCGCGCGGCGGTCATCAAGACCGCCGCCGTCTTCGAGGCCGCGGCGCAGGCAATAGATCGCGGCCAGCGCCAGCGCCGTGATCAGCGTGTACATCTTGGCTTCCTGGCTGTACCACACATGATAGCCGGAGACAGCGAGCAAGAGGGCGGCCACCAGACCGATCGGGCGGGAGAACAACCGCGCGCCAGTGACATAGATCAACGCAACGCCGATCACGCCAAATATCAGCGACGGAAAACGGATCGCGAATTCGCTTTGCCCCACCAGACCGATCCAGCCGCGCAGCATCAGAAAGTAGAGCGGGCCGTTGAAGCCGGGCTGCGAGAAGGTCTCGATCACATCGGGCAGGGGGGCCAGCGCGAAGCGGACGGCATCGACTTCGTCGCGCCACAGGCTTTGAAAGATCAGGGACTGGATGCGAAATGCGAAGGCAATCAACAGCAGTGCGTAGGGTATGAAGCGTGACGAGTAACGAGTGACGAGTGAAAAACGGGTTGGAGTCGCCATAGCCATCAGGCACATTATACCGCAGTGCGACATGGGGTTGGAGAATTTCTGTTTTGACAGCCCTCTGTAACTGTGCTAAAACTAGCCCACCCCCCAGCTGAGGAGAAAAGGATGCTGCGTTTTATTCGTGGCCTGTTGACATTGATCGTGGTCTTAGTCCTGGTCGTCGCCGCAGTGGCGGGCGGCGGCTTTGTGTTTTTAACGCGGCGCGCTTTTCCCCAGTCCGATGGCACCGTGCAGGTCTCGGGCGTAAAGACCCCGGTCAAGGTGGTGCGTGATACGAACGGCATTCCGCACATCTATGCCAGCAACGTGCACGATCTGTTTTTCGCGCAGGGCTATGCGCAGGCGCAGGATCGCCTGTGGCAGATGGAGATTAATCGGCGCGGCATTGCCGGGCGTACCTCGGAACTCAGCCCGTCGAAGTCGAGCCTGGAAGCCGATAAATTTGTGCGGACGCTGGGCTGGCGACGCGCGGCCGAGGCTGATTATGAGGGGCTGGACGACGAAGCCAAAGTGATCTTGCAGGCTTATGCGGAGGGCGTCAATGCCTACATCGGCGCGCACGAGAACAATTTGCCGTTGGAATTTCTGGTGGTGGGTGCGTTTGGCAGCCAGGGCCTGAACTACAAGCCGGAGCCGTGGACGCCGATCGATACGCTGCAACTGGCCAAGTATATGGGCTGGTCGCTGGGCGGCAACTATGATCTCGAATTGACAAAGGCGCAAATTCTGGCGAAATTTGGGCCCGATCAGGGCCAGGCCGTGCTGGCCGATCTGTACCCGGCCTATGATTATCAGGCCAGGCCCATCATCGTACCGCCGGACGTGTCGTGGCAGCAGGTGCCGTCGCTGGCGGCTGAAGTCAGGGACATTGAGGCGTCGCTGGGCATCGAGCGCGGGCGCGACATCGGATCGAATAACTGGACGATCAGCGGCAGCCGCACGACGACGGGCGAACCGCTGCTGGCGAATGATCCGCATCTGGGCATTCAGATGCCGTCGATCTGGTACTTCAACAGTCTGCATTGCCAGCCGGTTGCCGCCGAGTGTCCCTTCGACGCAACGGGGGCGGTCTTTCCCGGCGCGCCGGGCGTCATCATCGGCCACAACGCTAAAATCGCGTGGGGGGTGACCAACGTCGGGCCGGACGTGCAGGACTTGTTCCTTGAGAAAGTAACGGATCAACAGTACGAATATAAGGGCAAGCAAGTTGATCTGAAGATTGTGCTGGAGACGTTGACGATCAAAGGCCAATTGCCCGCGGGCTACGTGCCTGCGGCCAATGAATCCAGCGAATACGACGGGGCGACCAACACCACGAAGATCACGCTGAACGTGCGCTACACGCAACACGGCCCGCTGCTCAGCGACGTGGATGCCGATACGGCCAGGGCAGGCGGCGATCAATATGCCGTGGCGTTGTCGTGGACTGCCCTCAATGCGCCGGAGCAAACGCTGAATGCCGCCCTGCACATCGACCGGGCCCAGAACTGGGATGAGTTCCGCGCGGCCTTGAGCATGTGGGATACGCCCAGCCAGAACTTTGTGTACGCGGACGTTGAGGGCAACATCGGTTATCAGATGCCGGGCCGCATCCCCGTTCGTGCGAAGGGTGATGGTCAACTGCCGGTGCCCGGTTGGACCGGCGAATACGATTGGACGAGTTACATTCCGTTTGATGAATTGCCGCGTTCATACAATCCACTGCAGGGATACATTGCCACGGCAAACAATGCCGTCATCGGCCCCGATTATCAACACTTCATCTCCATGGACTGGGATCGTGGCTGGCGCGCGCGCCGCATCGTCGATCTGATCGAAGCCAAAGATAAACTCAGCCCCGATGACCTCGCGGCGATTCAAGGGGACAGCTTAAACCTGTCGGCGCAGGACATCGTGCCGTATCTCGACGGCATCGCGGTGACGGGTGATGCGCAGAAGATGCTGGATGCGATCAACGGCTGGGACTTCGTCGAGCAGCGCGACAGCGTGGGCGCGAGTGCGTATCAAGTGTTCTGGCTCAATCTGCTGCGCAATACGGTCGATGATGAGCTGGGCGATCTGGCGTCCGACTACGTCAACGGCGGCGATCTCAATCGGGTGGCGCTGATCAACCTGTTGGCGAAGGCCGATTCGAAGTGGTGGGACAATACCACGACTTCAGCCGTTGAAACGCGCGAGGATGTTCTTAAGAAATCGCTCGAAGATGCCGCCGCGCAGCTCGTGGCCGAACTGGGCGCTGATCCGGCGGGTTGGAAGTGGGGCAAGCTGCACACGGCCACGTTCAAAAGTCAGGCTCTAGGCGACGCGCCTGTATCCTTCATCTTCAATCGCGGCCCGGTTGAAGTGGACGGCGGCACGGCGACGGTCAACAATACTGGCACCGGCGGCAACTTCAGCAAAGCGTACACCATACCGCCCGCTAAACTCAACGCGATCTTTGCGGAACGGACGGTGCCTTCACTGCGGCAGATCATCGATCTGGGCGACCTGAACGCGTCGCGCTTCATCCACACGACGGGTGAAAGCGGCGTGCCCACCCATCCGCATTACGACGACTTCATCGACAAGTGGCGCAACATTCAGTACGTGCCCATGTGGTGGGCGGAGGCTGACATCAAGGCTCACGCGGAAGGGACGCTGACGCTGACACCCTGAGCCAACGAACCCCGGCGATTATGTCGCCGGGGTTTTTGTAACGCGACTGGAATCTCCAAATCGGACAAAATGCCTATAATGAGGATGCAGTCATACACCGCAGGCCGATGACTGCGCTGCGCTTGTTGATCGATTTTTTCAGGAGGCGTTCCATGAAATTGGTAACACGTTTGTCTCTCATCGGGTTGGTGTTGATTTTCAGCAGCCTGGCTGCGTATCCGGCGCAGGCTGAGCGGCCGGCCTCGCATGGGATTTTCCAGAGTCCCATCGATACGCCGACGCCCACGCTGCCCCCGGCTGCTACGGAGACGCCGGCGCCGCCGACCGAGACACCGACGGTGATTGCGACCGAAACACCGACGGCAACCCCAACCGATGTCTCAACCGCCACACCCACGGCCACTCAGCCAGCGGTGCCGACTGCCACACCTATCGTCACGCCAACTGCCACGGTGCTGGCTCCGACTGCGACGCCGTTGCCAACAGCGACGCCTGTACCGTCCATCTATCCGATTCTTGGGAATCACATCGTGCGCTACGGCGAGTCGTTGTACTGCATTGGCCGCGCTTATATGGTCTCGCCGTGGGCGATTGCGCAGACCAACCATATCGGCTGGCCGTACACGATCTATCCGAATCAACTGTTGGCTATCCCCAACGTGCCGTGGATCAATCCGCCGTACGGGCCGGTCTGCCAGCGCCAGTTTGGCGGAACTCCGCCGCCGACAGTGACGCCGGGGCCGACACCCACGCCTGCGCCGACCCTGATCCCGCCAGGTTGCCGCGCGTATTACGTTGTCGCCTGGGGCGATACGCTGTATCGCATTGCCTTCCGTTTCAACAGCAATGTGTACCTGATTGCCCGGGCCAACAATATCTGGAACATCAACTTGATTTACGCCGGCCAGCGGTTGTGTATTCCGTAACTCAATCGTAACTTTGCTCAGAGGCGGCCGCTGTGGCCGCCTCTTTTGCTTGATGGCGAGGTCGCACATTCTGTTCGTGTCCTGGTCGTTTTGCTTTTGCGATCGTTTGATCATACAATATAGACGTTACGGTATTGCCAGGCAGCGGCCGCGCCTTCCGTAGAATGGCGTGTCTGCCGGTTGGTTTTTGCCTTTGACAGCGTTTGATATTACAATTTAAGCTACACATTTCAAGGAGGCCAGGTTATGAAGCACGTTTCGCGTTTGACGTTAGTTGTAGCTGTCGTCTTGATGAGTGTGGTGGCGGTGTTCCCGGCCGCCGCTCAAGGCCAGCCCCCCGCCGCGCAGCTGGCGGCTCCGTATCCGGTTCTGGGCAACCACACGGTGAAGTACGGCGAGTCCCTGTTTTGCATCGGCCGCGCCTACAAGATTTCGCCGTGGGCCATTGCGCAGCAGAACATGATTCCGTGGCCGTATAAGATTTTCCCGAATCAGGTGCTGCAGATCCCGAACGCGCAGTGGTACAACATCCCGGCTGGCCCGGTGTGTGCTCAGCAGTTCACGCCCCCGCCGCAGCCGACCGTTACGCCGCCGCCCGCCGCAACCGCGACGCCAGTGCCCGGCCCGACGCCGACGCCGGGACCCGTCGTGCAATGCCGCTTCTATCATGTCGTGCGCTATCACGATACGCTGTATGGTATTGCGTGGCGCTACGGCTCCACCGTGCCCGCCATCGCCAACGCCAACGCGATTGCCAACATCAACTTGATTTACGTGGGCACGACGCTGTGTATTCCGTAGTTCGACGGTTGTAACGAAGAGAGGCGACCCGCTCATGGTCGCCTCTTTTTGATCGAAGATGAATCAGGCCGGCCGGGCCAGTTGTTTGACGTACGCAAACAGAGCCGGCGTACCGCCCGTGTGCCAGAACAGCACCGTTTGCCCGGCCTTAAATTCTCCGGTGCGAATCAAATCGATCAGGCCCGCCATCGCGCGGCCCGTGTACACCGGATCGACCAACAGGCCCTCGGTTTGCGCGCAGAGCTGAATCGCTTCGCGCTCCGGTTCGCCCATCACCGCATAGCCGCCGCCCAGATAATGATCGTTGACTTCAAAATCGTCGGCGCTGAAGTTGATCGACAGCCCGATGCGTTCCGCCGTGGCCGCCGCCAGATCGATCAGGCGCGGCACCAACGCTTCGGCGGGGTGGTCGACGCTGATCCCCACAATCCGATCGGCGTAGCTGGTTAACCAGTCCCCCAGCACCAGCCCGCTCTGCGTGCCGCCCGAACTGGTGGCGAACACGATGGCATCGAAGTACGCGCCGGCCGCCTTCGCCTGCTCAACCAATTCCAGCATGGCCGTGACGTAGCCCACCGCGCCGATCGGGTTGGAGCCGCCCAGCGGAATGACGTAAGGCCGTTGACCGCGCGCCCGCAATTCGTCCGCCACTTCGTTAAGCGCCTCGTCATCGGCGCGTGCGCCCGCCCAGAACACCTCCGCCCCGATCAGATCGTCGATGAGGATGTTGCCGGTTCGATCGGTCGGGGCCGCGCCGCGCAGTACCAGCGCCGATTTCAGCGCCGCTCTGGCGGCTGCCGCCGCCGTCTGCCGCGCGTGATTGGACTGCGGCGCGCCGATCGTGATCAACGTATCCGCCCCCTGGGTTTGCGCTTCGCCCAGCAGGTATTCCAACTTGCGAGTCTTATTGCCGCCGGTCGCCAGGCCGGTCTGATCGTCCCGTTTGACCCAGATCGCCGGACCGCCCAATCGGGCCGAGAGGTTGGGCAAGGAGTGCAGCGGGGTGGGCAGGAAGCCAAGCGAATATCGCGGTAAACTATCGAGCAACATCAGTTGCCTCCGGCGCAATCGAGTGGAGGGGGAGGGGGCAGAACGAACCCCGGCTGGTCACCTGGTCTCTCCGCCTCACCGTCCCCCGGTCGAGCAATACGGATTATAGACACTTTACAAATCCACGCAAACCCGCTATAATTTGCGCGGTTTCGTGGAGTAGGACTGAGAGCCGCTGTTTCTCTCAGTCCTTGCGTTTGTTGAGCAAATGTGCGGCCAGGCCAGGCTTGACCGCGCCAGCCGGTTGTCTGGAGGAAGTTTTATGGCAGAGCAGCCGACCTTTCTGACTAAGGAAGGTCTAAAGAATCTGGAAGAAGAATTACATCACCTGCAGACCGTGCGCCGCCACGAGGTGGCCGAACGCCTGCACGCGGCGATGGAAGAGGGCGACATCGATGAGAACGCCGAATATGACGATGCCAAGAACGAGCAGGCGTTTGTCGAGGGCCGCATTCTGACGCTGGAGATGATGCTGAAGAATGCCGTGTTGATCGAGGATAAGACCCCGACCAACGGCGAAGTGTCACTGGGCGCGAAGATCACCATCGTCGAGGGCGACAATCCGCCGGAAGTGTATCATCTGGTGGGCGCGGCCGAGGCCGATCCGACCAAGGGCAAGATCAGCAATGAAAGCCCGCTGGGTAAGGCGCTGATGGGGCGGCGCGTGGGCGATACCGTCCAGGTGAACGCGCCCGCCGGCCAGCTGACGTTTCGCATCGCGGCCATCAAGTGAGCGACTAGGCCACACTTCAAAGTCCATGCGAAGCAACACCGCATGGACTTTTTTAACCCCTACCCCATCCCTCCCCCGTCAGGACAGGGGAGGGGGCAAGGATCAATCATGGACTTTTCTGATCTTGAACTTGAACGCGTGAAAAAACTACAACGCTTGCGTGAGCGCGGCATCGAGCCTTATCCGGCGCGTGTCGAGCGGACGCACACCAATCAACAGGCCATCGACGCCTTCAATGCGGCTGAGCCGCAGAATGAAACCGTCAACGCAACGGCGGTGGGCCGGGTGGTGCTGGTGCGCCCGATGGGCAAGGCGTCGTTCGCGCACATCGAGGACGGCACCAGCCGCCTGCAAATCTATCTGAAGAAAGACGAAGTCGGCGAAGAGACATACGAACTCTTCCTGAAGGACCTTGACCTGGGCGATTTTGTCGAAGTGTCGGGTCACATGTTCCGCACTAAGACCGGCGAACCCACCCTGCGGCTGTCCAGCCTCCGATTGATCTCCAAGGCCATCACGCCCCCGCCTGAAAAGTGGCATGGCCTGAAAGACGTCGAGACACGCCTACGCCAGCGCTACGCCGATCTGCTGTCCAATCCCGAAACGCGCGAGGTGTTCCGCACGCGCACGAAGGTTGTCAACGCCGTGCGCCGCTTCTTCGACAATCTGGACTTCATTGAAGTGGAGACGCCCGTGTTGCAGCCACTATATGGCGGCGCGGCGGCGCGGCCCTTCATCACCCATCACAATCAACTGAATCAGGATTTATATCTGCGCATCTCGTTCGAGTTGTATCTCAAGCGTCTGCTGGTGGGCATGTACGAGCGCGTGTATGAGATCGGTCGCGACTTCCGCAATGAAGGTGTGTCGTTCAAACACAATCCCGAATTTACGCAGTTGGAATTTTACGCCGCGTACTGGGACTATCGCAAGGTAATGGAAATCACCGAACAGTTACTGGCCTGCGTGGCGCAAGAAGTCACCGGCTCGACGAAGATTCAGTATGGCGAGTACGAGATCGAGTTGGGCGGCACGTGGCAGCGCCTGACGATGCGCGAAGCGATCAAGAAATGGGCCGAGATCGATTACGCGGCCTATCCAACGGCCGATGAATTACGGGCGGCGATTCGCTCGATCGGCGGGAACGCGCCCGAAGATGCCTCGTGGGGCAAGCTGATCGATAATCTGGTGGGCGACTACGTCGAACCGGAATTGATCCAGCCGACGTTTATCTACGATTACCCGCGCGACATCTCGCCGCTGGCGAAGCGCAAGCCTGGCGATGACACACACGTGGAGCGTTTTGAATTTTTCATCGCGGGCATGGAGATGGGCAACGCCTTCTCGGAATTGAACGATCCGCTCGATCAGGAAGAGCGCTTCGTGGAGATGGGCCGCGCCGATAACATGGAAGAGGGCGAGGCGCATCCGCTTGACGAAGACTACCTGCGCGCGATGCGTTACGGCATGCCGCCCAACGGTGGCTTCGGCATGGGCATCGATCGCCTGACGATGCTGATGACCAATCGGACGACGATCCGCGAAGTGATTTTGTATCCGCACTTACGCAGCGAGAAGTGATGCGTACTTCGTAATCCGTACTGCGTAAGTCAACGCCCGCCGCTGGAAAGATTTCTCCAGCGGCGGGCGTCTTGATTTGCTTGACACGCCATTTTTCTGCGCGTATAATCGCCACATCAGTAATGATGCATCAACGTTGATAGAGAAGAGTACGTTCAGTGTGACTTTCAGAAAGCCGCCGTGCCTCTCACGAGGCAAGTGATGCGAGGCGGTAGTCATCTGAACCGAAATCCACCTCTGGAGTTGATCGGCGCTCCCGTTAACGAGCCTGAATGAGGTCGCGGTCGAAGATACTGCGACAAATCTAGGTGGCACCACGAAGCCCCTCGTCCTAGAACTGGATGAGGGGCGTTTTGTTTGTTGAGGGGAGTAGACAAGGAAACAAGCAGACGAGGAAACAAGGTTGCCACCTGCCTTGTCTGCTTATCTACTCGCCTACTTTACGAAGGAGAGACATGCTCAGCGGAATATTCCCACCACTCCCGACACCTTTCAAAGAAGACGGCGCACTCGATCTGGAGGCGCTGCGCGCAAACGTGGAGCAGCTCAACCCGACCGGCCTGACCGGCTATCTGGCGCTTGGCTCTAACAGCGAAGCCGTACACGTGACACCTGACGAGGCTTCGCAGGTGTACGCGACAGTCTGTACAGCGGCCGCGCCCGATAAGATCGTCATCGGCGGGACGGGCCAATTCTCGACGCAGGCCACCATCGAGATGACGAAGCGCGCGGCTGAGGCGGGTTGCGCGGCGGCCTTAATCATCACGCCGTTCTACTACAAGAACAGCATGACGGCGGAGGCGTTACGCGCGCACTATCACGCCATTGCTGATGTGTCGCCGATCCCGGTGATGATCTACAACGTGCCCGCCAATACTGGCTTCAACATCGCGCCCAATATCGTCGCCGACATCGCGCAGCATCCCAACGTGATCGGTATGAAGGACAGCGCGGGCGACATCAACCAGTTGGCGGAAGCGGTGAGGTTGACCAGAAATAGACAAGTAGATAAGGAAACAAGTTTTAGGGTGTTTAGCGGCAATTATGGCGCGATGCTGCCGGGGCTGACCTTTGGTATCGTCGGTGCGATTCTGGCGGTGGCGAACATCGCGCCAAATGAGTGTGTGTCGATCTTTAATCTGTTCAAGCAGGGCCAGATTGAAGAGGCCGGTGAACTTCATTTGCGTCTGTTGCCCGCGGCGCGCGGAGTGACCTCGAAGTTCGGCGTGCCGGGTCTGAAGGCCGCGATGAATTTGCTGGGCTATCACGGCGGCTGGCCGCGGCTGCCGTTGCTGCCGCTGGGCGCGAGTCAACGTGCGGAGATTGAAAAGATTCTGAAAGAAGCGGAGTTGCTACCCTGACACGATGACGTC
>JAUQXD010000031.1 GCA_030834835.1 Thermoflexales bacterium
GTCATTCCGAACGCAGTGAGGAATGACACGGTGCGGCAGGCGGCGTGGCTGGCCCGGCCAGAGATCCCTCGTCGCAGAAAGCGCTCCTCGGGATGACACCTGGCGTGGCTGAGTTTCTGCCGTCACGCCTCGGAATGACACCAACCAAATTGAGAATTACTGGCAAATGAGAATGAGACTCGCACCGTGGGGTGATCTGGTTTATACTTGGGCGGCTTCGGGTTGATTTCACTCGTCAATTGAAGGAATTGTGCGGATGGCAGGACAGTTCATCTTCTACTTCACAGCGATTATCGTGGCGATCGCGACGCTGAGTTGGTTGGTGACCTACGCCTGGCGGCATCGCTCGTCGCCGGGTGCGGTGTCGTTGGCGTGCTTCGCCATGCTGGGCTTGTGGGCGGCGCTGGCCGAGGGGCTATCGGTCATCAGTCCCACGCCCGATCAGGCCGCACTCTGGCGCAGTGCGCGTGAGTTCGGTTTTGTGTCTCTCCCCATCGTCTGGTTGACCTTTTCCATCGACTATTCCGGTCAGGCCGCCTGGCTAAAGGCGCACCGCCTGGCTGCGCTGAGTGTGATTCCGGCGGTGTCTCTGATCATCGCCTGGACTAATAGCGCGCACGGCCTGTGGACCAAAGCCCCGATAACCTTTATCCCGATCGGGGCAGCGCTGGTTGCCGACAAAACGACCCGCCAACCGGGCGACTGGTATCTAGTCCATCAGGCCTATGTTTATCTCCTGATCGGCGCCGGCGCGGTCGTGTTGTTCCAGCAGGCGTTGCGACAGCGCCATCGGCTGCATCGCGGCCAAATTGCCATGGTCGGGCTGGGAGCGTTGCTGGCCGCCGGTCTGGCCCTGGCCTCCAACGCGGCCTGGCTGCCGGGCCTCCAGATCGATATGGCGGTACCCGCCCTGGCGATCGGCGCGGTCTTGATATCCCTGGCGATTGTTCGGTATCAATTGCTGAAATTGTCGCCGGTGGCGCGCGATACGCTGATCGATCGCATGAACGACGGCATGCTCGTCGTGGACGCGCACGAGCGCATCGCCGATTTGAATCCGGCCATGCGGCGCTGGCTGGAGGCAGGCTATGCCGCTGTGAACCGCACCCTGCCGTTGCAGTTAATCGGGCAGCCAGCCGGCGAGGTGTTTTCGCCGTGGGCCGACCTGATCGAGCGTTTCCGGGCGACCGGCAATTTGCAGGATGAGATCGCTCATGAGGTCAATGGCGCGCCGCAGTACTGGGATGTTCGAGTATCGCCGCTCACCGATCGGTACGGCCGATCGGCCGGACGGCTGCTGCTGGTGCGCGACATCACCGAGCGCAAAGCCACCGACATTCAGCTGCAAAAACTATCGCATGCCGTTCAATACAGCCCGGCCTCGATTGCGATTACGAACGCGGCCGGTATATTGGAGTATGTGAACCCCAAATTTTCGGAAGTCACCGGTTACAGCCTGCGCGAGGCAGTGGGGCAGAACTCGCGCATGCTCAAGTCGGGCCTCACGCCGCCCGAGATCTATCGAGAGTTGTGGGCTACCATTACGGCGGGCCAGGTGTGGCAGGGGGAGTTTGTCAATCGCAAGAAAAATGGCGAACTCTACTGGGAAAGCGCCACGATCGCGCCAATCGTTAACGGTCAGGGCGAGATCGCCTATTACGTCGCGACGAAGGAAGATATTACCGAGCGCCGCCGGGCAGAGCGGCGGCTGCTGCGTCAGAAGGAAACGCTGTCGGCGCTCTATCAGATTTCGCTGGACTTCCTGCATCAGCGCAATGTGGACGACCTCTTGCAGGCCGTCGTGGATCATGCGACAGAATTGATGGACGCGCCCTACGGTGAGATTATGCTGCTGGAGGGCGAGGCGCTAGCGGTGCGGGCCGTTACGCCTAACCAATCATTCCTGCAAGGCGATCGCGTCCTGCCCGATGAAGCGCGCCTGTCGTGGCAGGCGGTCACGACGCGGCGGCCAGTGGTGCTGGACGATTACGCGGCCTGGCCTCATCGGCGCGCCGTATACGATGCAACTCCGCTCTGCGCTGTGGCGGACTTTCCCATTCTCAACGGCGACCGCTGCCTCGGTGTGCTGGCGCTGGGCCGCAACAAACCCCGCGAGCCGTTCGATGACGAACAAGTTCAATCCGGTCAATTGCTGGCCCAACTGGCTGCCCTGGCCCTCGATAATGTGCAGCTGTACGCGCAGGCGAGGCAGGAACTGGCCGAACGCAGGCAGGCCGAAGAGTCG
>JAUQXD010000361.1 GCA_030834835.1 Thermoflexales bacterium
TCAACAATAGTTGATTGTCCGGCACCAGCGCGCGCGCAATCGCCAACATCTGCTGCTGCCCACCGCTGAGCTGCCCGCCCGGTAATTTGAGAAAGCGCTTGAGATCGGGAAAGAGTTCGAAAATAAGATCAGAGTGCCGCGCCAGATCGCCTTTGCGGCGTTCGGCAATCTTCAAATTCTCTTCGACAGTCAAATCGCGGAAGACGGCGCGATGTTCCGGCACGTAACCGATACCCAGCGCGGCCACATCATAGGCGGGCCGACCATTGATCGGCTGCCCGTCAAACACGATGCGGCCCTCACGCGGCGCATACAAACCGATGATGGATTTGAGCGTGGTGGTCTTGCCCGCACCATTGCGGCCCAATAGCGCGGTGATGCTGCCGCGCGGCACGCGCAGCGACACCCCTTCCAGAATGTGGAATTGGCCGATGAAGGTGTGAATCGATTCAACCTGCAGAAGATCGTTGGATGACATGGGTTCAATCAGAGAACGTGTTGCGTATTGCGTGATACGTGAAAAGCGAATTCACGCACCACGCATCACGTACCACGTTTGGCTGTTTCTTGCGCCGCTTTCGCCGATTCGCCCAGATAGGCCGTCTGCACGGCTTCATTTGCGGCGATGTCGCCCGGCGCGCCTTCGGCCAGTACGCGGCCTTGATGCATCACCGTGATCCGATCGGACACGCGCATGACGATATTCATGTTGTGCTCGACCAACACGATCGTTTTGCCGCCGCGCTCGCGAATGCCTTGAATCACTTCCATCAACTGCGGCACTTGTTCGGAAGCCATGCCGGCCGTGGGTTCATCTAAGAGCAGCACTTTCGGATCGGCCGCCAGAATAATCGCCAGCTCGAGTTTGCGCTTGTCGCCGTGCGGCAGCACCGAAGCCGACAGCGCCTCCTTGCCTTTGAGGCCCGCTTGCTCGATCGCCGCGTACGCCCGATCAAGGTACGGTTTGAACGATTCGCTGGACTGCCACAGCTTCAAATTATCGCGCCCGATCGCTTGAGCGGACAATCGGACGTTTTCCAGCACCGATAGATTCGGGAAAACATTGGTGATCTGGAATGATCGGCCCAGGCCCAGATGCGCGATGCGATGGAGCGGCACATTCGTGATGTCGCGCCCGTTGAAGGCGACGTGGCCGTGCGTGGGCTTGAGGTAACCGCTAAGTAAGTTGAACAGCGTAGTCTTGCCTGCGCCGTTCGGGCCGATGATCGAATGCAGCGCACCGGCCTGAACTTGCAGGCTGACGCCATCGACGGCGCGCAGGCCGCCAAAGTGCTTTGCTAACTCGCGGGCTTCCAGAATGATGTCGGGCATAGTGGGTCTCCCCTCTCCTATCCCTGCTTCTGGGATAGGAGAGGGGCCGGGGGTGAGGATTTACTTGCAGCGATTCAACTCAGCCGGCACGGTGCACGGCGGCGCAGTCTCTTCCGGCGTAAACGCCTTGACCAGTTCAAAGAATTTGAAGTCCGGGTCTTTGGTATCGACGAGTTTGACCAGCGTCATCGGCTGCAAGACCGTATGGTCCTCTGGCCGCACGATGTACTCGCCCTTGGGGCCGTCAAACTTCATGCCCTCCAACGCCGCGATCAACTTATCGGCTGACGTATCGCCATCGGTGGTGGTCAACGCCTTCACCACCATGATCGCTGCATTGAAGCCGCTTTCGGTGAACAGATCGGGTGGCGTGCCAAACTTGGCCTGGTGCTTCTCGACCAGCCAGTTGTTGACGTTGGTGTCGAATAGCGCGTAATGATACACGCTAACGCCCACCGAGCCAACCGCGTCCGCGTAACCCTTGGCCATCGTTTGATTGTCGCCCATGCCCGTGCCGACAACCATGCTCTGCAAGATGCCCAACTGCTGCATCTGCTGGAACAACGGCACGAAGCCGGTGCCTGCCCACGTAACCACGAGCACTTTCGCCTTGGCATCCAGCACCTGATTCAAGTACGGCGTGAAGTCGGTGGTTTCGATCGGGACGAAGATCGAGCCTGCGTCTTCGGCGGTATCGTTCGTGGTGAACTTGCCGCCCGCGCCCTTGATCACGGCGTAGAAACCGGCGGCCGAGCCGCGACCGAACGCATTGTCCGGCGCGATCTGCACGAACGTCTCGCCCAGACCCACCAGCGCCGCGCCCATCGTCAACGCGTCTTGCACGCTGGTGCGGCCCGCGCGGAACGTGTAGATGTTGAACGCCTTGCCCGTCAGATCGGGCGTCGCGGCCGGAGCGCCGATGTAGACGATCTTGTTTTCCGCCGCCACACCGGACACGGCCAATGCCACGCTGGAACTGGGCGAACCCACCAGAATTTTCGCGCCATCTTTCTCGATGGCTTCACGCGCCAGTGCTACGCCGGTATCGGGCGTGCTGGCGGTGTCTTTGATCACGGTCTTGATCGTCTTGCCGCCGGCGATGCCGGTGCCGCTGGTGGCGTATTCAATGCCGAGTTCCCAGCCACGCTCCAACATCGGGCCGTAGATGGCCAGCGAACCGGAATCATCCGTCATCAAACCGACTACCACTTCACCCGTCGCAGCGGGCGCGGCTGGAGCAGCCGGTGCTTTCGTCGGATCGGCTGCGGGGGCCGCGGGTGCTGCCGGGGCTTGAGTCGGGGCGGGCGTGGCAGCGGGCGTCGACGTACTCGTCGGCGCGCACGCCGACACCAACATCGCCATAATCATCAATACGCTTAGCATTGACCAACTGATTTTGCGGGTGTTCACAGTTCTTCCTCCTGAGGTGAGAATACGGGACATCGGCCAGACTAACATCTTACGGTTACACGACAGTTACACCTGCAAGTCGCTCACGCCGACCAACGTTTCGCCGTCTCCGATCACCACGCCCGATGCGGATGTAAACACATCGTGCAGATTCACCAGAAATTTGTCGGGGCGCAAGCGCGTGATGGTGCTGGTGACCGTAATCGCTTCGCCGATCGGCGCAGGCGCGAGCCAGCGATAGCTCTGCTTCAGCCAGTTGGTGCCCCGACCGGGCAGCTGCGTCCCCAACAGGCACGACAGCAGGCCGCCCAACACCGGACCGGGCACGCTATCCGGCGCATTCAAATCGCCCGTCAACGCGCGATATTCGGCCACATCCACGGCCGTGAACGCGCGCGTCAGCGACGCGCTTTGCCCTACGCTCAAACCCTTCATTGCGACTCCTTCAAAAACTCGCGCATGCCCTGTTGTGCTTCCTCCGTGATAATCTGCGCCACAAACTGATTCAACTCGGCTTGCAACTTCGGCAGCGCCGCTAGTTTATGCTCGCGCAGCAGTTGGATCGATCGCCGCACACTGGTGATTTTCAGTGTCACGATGACTTCGGCGGCAGCCTGCGCTTCAGCGTACAACCGATCGGCCTCCACCATCCGATTGGCGATGCCCCACTCCACGGCCTGCTGCGCGGAGATCGTTGCGTTGGTCAGCAATGATTCTGCCGCCCTCGCCGTGCCGATCACACCGGGCAGCAGCGCCGTCCAACCGCCATCGGGACTGAAGCCCACCACGTTGTAATACGGCGTGAAACTCGCTCGCGGCGTAACGAGCACCATGTCGACGGCCAGCACCAACCCGATCGATCCGCCAGTGACGACACCGTTCACCGCTGCGATAATGGGCGCGGGGAATCTCAGCAGCGCCTCGATCGTCTCATTCAACGCGCCCACGACCTCACGCGCATACACTTCCGCCTCAGCGCGATGATCATAGAAAGCACGCACATCGCCGCCTGTGGAAAACGATCGGCCATTGGCGCGCAAGATCAAGGCTCGTGCGTCAGCCACTTGCGGTAGTGCGTTCAGCAGTTCACGCAGCAACTCAGGCACTAAACTATTGTGACGCGCCGGTCGATTGAGGGTGAGTGTGGCGATGGAGTCAGTGCGTTCGATCAAAACGAGTGACATGATTGTTGTTTCCGGCGAATAGAATTCGCGCCTACAGTTACACCAAGCCGACCTTCGTCGGCTGGGCTTTTAGTCGGCGCAGGCCGACTTAGTGTGGTTGTTGCTGCGAATTCATTCGCCACGACCAACCCGCACCACCATCGTCCCCTCACACGTCACCTGGCCCGACGGTCGCGTGATCGTTGCTTCGATGCGGGCTGTGCCTTCGGCATCGTTCACATCTTTCACCATCAGTTGAATTGTGATCTCTTCATTGGTATACGTCGGGCTTGGAAAGCGCAACTCCTGTTCAAGTTGCTGTGCGTTCGGAAAATGCGCGCTCACCGCGCCGCAGATCGTGCCATACAACAACATCCCATGTGCCACCGTGCGGCCAAACTTCGTCCGCGCCGAAAACCCCGGATCGACGTGGATGGGGTTATCGTCGCCGCTCAGCGCCGCGAAGCGATTGAAGTCGTCTTGAGTGAAGGTGCGTGTTGTGGTGAATTGTTGACCGACGTTCATAGCAATTCCTGATGACGAGTGATGCGTAAAATTCACTCGTCACTCATCACTCGTCACTTTCCAAACTTCGCCCGCAGCTCGTGCTTCACCACCTTGCCCGCCGGATTGCGCGGCAACTTATCGATAAAGGCCACCGACTTCGGCACCTTGTAGCGGCCCAGATTGGCGCGGCAGTGTTCGATGATGTCCGCTTCGCTGAGCGGCGCTTTACCAAGCGCTTGATCGGGCTTGAGCACGACAATGGCCTTGCCCACTTCGCCCCACATCTCATCCGCCACGCCGATCACAGCCACTTCGCCGATCTGCGGCAGTTGATAGATCACGTTCTCCACTTCGGCGGGATAGACGTTCTCGCCGCCGCTGATGTACATGTCCTTCCAGCGATCGACGATGTAGTAGTAGCCGTCTTCGTCGCGCACAGCCACGTCGCCGGAGTGCAGCCAGCCGTCTTCGATCGTTTGCTTGGTCACCTCGGGCAGCTGCCAGTAGCCGGGCGTGACGCCGGGGCCTTTGATCAGCAGTTCGCCGCGTTCGCCGGTCGGCACGTCCTTGCTCTCGTGATCAACGATGCGCACCTCGACGTGCAGCTGCGGCTTGCCCACCGAGCCGATTTTGCTCACAACGTGCTCTTTGTCGATGAGAAAAACGGTCGGGCCGGTTTCCGTCATGCCAAAACCAAACTGAATGAAGATGCCGTGCTTTTGATACAGTTCGAGCAGACTGGTCGGGATCGGCGATCCACCACACGCCCACGATCGCATGTGCGAGAAATCGGTCTCCGCAAATTTCGGATACTGACTCAAGAATAGATAAACGGCGGGCACACCGAAAAATGCAGTGGCTTCCGTCGAAAGCAGGCGGAACGTTTCTTCCGGCTCGAATGTGCGCTGCACAATGGCCGTACCGCCGACATGGAATGTGGGATTGGTGTACAGGTTCAGGCCGCCGGTATGGAAGCACGGCAGCAGATTCAGCGTTGTATCGTTGGATGTGAGATCGATCGGCAGGCCGATGTTGAGCGAATTGTAAAACACCGTACCGAACGTCTGGATGACGCCCTTGGCGCGGCCCGTCGTGCCCGCCGTGTAAAGGATGTGCCAGGCGTCGTTGAGGCTGCGCGGCGGCATGACGACGGACTTGCCCGAGGCTTGTGCCAGTGTGGCTTCATACGCCCACTCACCTTCGGGTGCTTCTTTTGCCAGCGTCATCACGCGCGTCAGGTTCAGCGTCGTCTTCAACGTCTGCGCGGCTTCGGCAAACGGCGGATCGTAGATCAGCGCGATCGGTGTGGAATCGCGCATGATGAATTCGAGTTCGGGCGCGGCCAGCCGCCAGTTGAGACAAACCAGAATCGCGCCGATCTTCGCACAGCCGTACAGCATTTCGAAGTAGTCGGACGAGTTGTGCGCCAGCAGCGCGACGCGATCGCCGGGCTGGATGTGCCATTCATCGCGCAAGAATTCGGCAAAGCGGCTCGCGCGCAAGTGAAACTCGGCGTAGGTGTAGCGCCGATTGGTCGCAGCATCGACCAGGGCGACTTTGTCGGAACGTAACTCTGCTTGTTTGGCCAGCCAATCGAAGGTGTACATGAGAACTCCGTGATGAGTGAAGAGTGAAATCAACTTTTCACTCTTCACTTTTCATGATTGCTTCGCCAGAAAACCCAACACCAACGTGTTAAGCACTCCCGCCTGTTCCCAGCACACCGCGTGACCAGAGTTGGGCACGACGACGAATTCGCTCCTGGGGACTTCGCGCGCGATGATCTCAGCGTACTTGCGCGGCTTCAGGATGTCCTGCTCGCCGACGATGACCAGCGTCGGCGCGGCGATCTGTTTCAACTCCGCCGTGATGTTGAGGCGCGAGAAACTCAGCAGCAGTTCCAGCACCGCGTCAAAATCCAGCGTCCGATAGCGCGCCCGCGCCCCATCGAGCGCGGCCTGATTCGCCGCAATCCACGCTTCAGAGAAGTTCGTCGGATAGGTGACCTGAAAGAACAACTCCGGGTCTTTAGCCCGCGCCGCGACGATCCAACTATCGATGATGCCGCGCAGCAGCGGATCGATCTGGCTGACGGCTGATGACGTGATGATGCTGCGCGTGCGCTGCGGATACTTGTAGCCGAAGATCAAACTGATTTCGCCGCCGTACGAGATACCCGCGATGTGCGCCCGTTCGATGCGCAGCGCATCCAGCAGTGCGGCCAGATCGTCGGCGTGTTGCTCCATGCTGTACGGCCCGGCGGGATGATCGGACTGCCACATGCCGCGACAATCGTACACCAGCACGCGACAGTGCTTCGCCAGCACCGGCACCTGCATCGCCCAACTGGCCGTGCTCATCAACACGCCATTGGATAGCACCAGCACCTCGGCGTCTTTGTCCCAGCCGTGTTGCTCGTAATACAACGAGATGCCGTTAGCGTTGATTTTGGGCATGATTTGAGTATACCTAATGCGTAATCCATACTGCGTAAAAGGCCGCCCATTACGTAGTACGCAGTACGGATTACGCAGTCTTAAACGCCAACACCGTCTTCTTCTGCTCGCCCTCGCCCTTATCGAGATACTCCACCGTCAGCGGTGTGCCGATGGCGATGTTCGTGGGATGTTTTGCATCGACACCCAGCACGCGCGCGCTGATCTTCACGCCTTCGGCCAGTTCGACGATGCCCGCGCAGTACGGATTGGTGCGATCGTAGCCTTCGGCGTTCATCGCACTTGGCCCGATAAACACCGCCGAGAACGCAGCGAGTGTGCCCTGACCGCTCAACTCGATCCATTCAAGTTGCTCGCTGTGGCACGTCGGGCAGATCGCGCGCGGGGGTAGATACAGTCCGCCACATTTCGTGCAGCGGGTGCCCATCAATTTGTGTTCGCCCAGATATTGATTGAAAGCGTTGGCCGTAAATGGCCGTGAGTCGTTTGCCATGTTCATTAGTCCTATCGATCCACGAATCTGCACTAATCTTTTTGTCCTGTATCCGTCATGCCCGAATGCTTCTGTCGGGCATCCAACGAGTGTGGTCGCTGGATTCCCGCCAGAAGCACGCGGGAATGACAAAGTGAGGCGATTGAATATTCGTGCAGATTCGTGTCACTTTGTGGATCGCTTTATTTTCGCTCGAAGACGTGCACGGCGCAGGTCTGGCCCGTGCCGCCGACATTGTGCGTCACCGCGAG
>JAUQXD010000032.1 GCA_030834835.1 Thermoflexales bacterium
GTGTGGAAGAAAGAGATCGGGCCGCAGGGCGAACAGTGGGTGGAAGGGCATTATCATCCCACCGAAACAGATCGCGGTTAAACGCGAAACGTGGTGCGTATTGCGGGGTACGTGAATACGCACCCCGCACCACGCAATACGTCGGCAACGGGGACAAACATGGCAGATAAAAAGCGCGTCGTCATTACCGGCATGGGCGCCGTTACACCGTGTGGCCTGACGGTCGAAGAGACTTGGGCCAACATCACCGCGGGCAAGTCCGGCATCGGGCCGATTACGCTGTTTGATTCGAGTCCGCTGGCCGTGCACATTGCCGGTGAGATGAAGAACTTTGAGCCCGGCAATTACATGGACTTCAAAGAGTCGCGGCGGCGCGACCGGTTTATTCAGGCCGCCGTAGCCGCAGCGCGCATGGCGATCGAACACGCCAACCTCAAGATTACGGCAGACGACTCCGACGACATCGGCTGCATCATCGGCAGTGCGGTCGGCGGCCTGAAGACGTATTACGATGCGGTACTGCTGCTTCACGAGAGTGGACCGCGCAAACTGCCGCCCTTCAGTATTCCCAACACCATTTGCGATGGCGGGTCGAGCGCCATCTCAATCGATTGGGGTATTCACGGCCCCAATTTCGCGCCGGTGTCGGCCTGTGCAGCGGGTGCAGACGCGATCGGGCTGGCATATCAATCAATCAAACTCGGTCAATGCCAGGCAGTCGTGGCGGGCGGCAGCGAAGTACCGATCATGATCGTCGGGATGGCAGCCTTCGATCGGTTGGGGGCGATGAGCCACAACAACGATCATCCCACGGAGGCGTGCAAACCCTTCGATAAGAACCGCGACGGTTTAGTGATGGGCGAAGGCGCGGGCGTCGTGATCCTGGAAGATCTGGACTATGCGCTGGCGCGCGGCGCGCGGCCGATCGCCGAGTTGATCGGCTACGGCTGCACTTCCGATGCGTTTCACTTGACCGCGCCCGCCGAAAACGGTGCCGGTGCGGCGCGCGCGATGAAGTTCGCGTTGAAGGATGCAGGTCTGCAACCCACCGACATCGACTGGCTCAGCGCCCACGCCACAGCCACGTCGCTCAACGACAAGTACGAGAGCATTGCGATCAAGAGCGTATTTGGCGAACATGCTTACAAACTGCCCATCAGCGGCACCAAATCGATGACGGGCCACATGATGGGCGCGACCGGCGCGGTGGAGTTGATCCTCGGCATCAAAGCGATCGAGTGCGGCCTCGTGCCGCCCACGATCAATCTGAGCACGCCCGATCCAGAATGCGACCTCGACTACGTGCCCAACACGGCCCGTGCCGTCAAGGTCGATACATTCATGAGCAATGCCTTTGGCTTCGGTGGGCATAATAGTGTGCTCATCGCCCGGCGTTTCGTCGCATAGATCGTGGTGCGTGATGCGTGTTCCGTGACGCACCACGCACCACGCACCACGTTTATCATGACTCTTCCGGTCTTCAAAAACCCCGACCTGCTCGCTCGCGCGCTGACGCATCGCTCGTATCTGAACGAACACCTCGAACTGCCCGGCGAAGACAACGAGCGGCTGGAATTTCTGGGCGACGCGATACTGGATTTCATCGTCGCGCAGTGGCTCTATCGACGCTTCCCCGATCTGCCGGAGGGCCGCCTCACGTCCATTCGCGCCGCACTGGTTCGCACCGAGAAAATCAGCGAGTTCGCGAATCAACTGGCGTTAGGCGATCAACTGCGCCTGGGGCGCGGCGAAACTGAAAGCGGCGGGCGCACGCGGCAATCGCTGTTAGCCGATGCTTTTGAAGCGGTGTTGGGCGCGCTGTATCTCGATCAGGGCGTGCGCGCCGTGCAGAGTTTTCTGAAGCCACTGCTCGACGCCGAAATCGATCGGATTGCCGCCGACCAGAGCGATCGAGACGCCAAGAGCCTGCTGCAAGAAATCGCGCAGGGGCGCTTCAGTATCACCCCGCACTATCGCACGGTGGAGGCGAGCGGCCCCGATCACGCCAAGGTCTTTACGGTCGAAGTCTATCTCAAAGACAAAGCCATTGGCCGGGGCGAAGGCCACAGCAAACAAATCGCCGCGCAGGCCGCCGCCGCGAATGCGCTGAAGGATCTGGCAGAACTTTCTTAGCTGACCGATCAGACCTCGGAAGTTTTGACATCGCTCGGCGCGCAGACAGGCCGCAAAAACCGCCGAGGTCCTGCTCACGGCTCTCACAAAGTCCCTTGACGACTAACAACAACTGACCTTTCGCGGGTATGATAGCGTCTGACAAGACAACTTCATGCCACACGAAAGGTCGCGATGAACTATAGCACAGTGCTGGATTGCATGGCCCACGATCACGACGGGATCGTGTTCGATTTGGGCAGTGTCTACGAGCGGTTGTGCGCCCTGGTGGATCCTCGCCATC
>JAUQXD010000362.1 GCA_030834835.1 Thermoflexales bacterium
CGCGCCGCCGCGCTGCGTCAAAATACCTTTGGCGACGAGCATACCGTGCACGTCATCAGGATTGGTTTCCTGGCGGACCAGAATCACGGCCTTGCCAGCCTTGCCCCACTCTTCGGCGGTGTCCGCATCGAAGGCGGCGATACCGGTGGCGGCGCCCGGCGAGGCATTCAGACCCTTCGCCAGGAAAATGCCGGCCTTCTTGGCCTTCTCGTCAAAGCGCGGCAGCAGCAGCAGATTGATCTGCATCGGGTCTAAGCGGTTGAGCGCTTCTTCTTTGGTGATAAGGCCCTCTTTCACCATCTCGACCGCGATCTTGACGGCGGCCTGCGCGGTGCGCTTACCGGTACGAGTTTGCAGCATCCACAACTTGCCGCGCTCGACGGTGAATTCCAGGTCCTGTACGTCACGATAGTGCTTCTCGAGCATCGCGCCGGTCTGGAGGAACTGCTCGTATACTTCGGGCATTTCGTCCTTCAATTGCGCAATCTTGTTGGGGGTGCGGATACCGGCCACCACGTCTTCTCCCTGGGCGTTGACGAGATATTCGCCGTACAGGGCTTTGTCGCCGGTGCTGGGGTTGCGCGTGAACGCCACGCCCGTGCCCGAGTCATTGCCCATATTGCCGAAGACCATCATCTGCACGTTGACGCCGGTGCCCAGATCATGCGCGATCTTCTGGCTGTTGCGATAGTCCACCGCGCGCTTGCCGAACCACGACGCGAACACAGCCTCGATAGCTTGCGACATCTGCTCGTGGACCTTGTCGGGGAACTCGACGCCCAATTCCTTGGCGTACAGCGCCTTGAAGTCCACGACCACTTTTTGCAGCATCTCGATGGTCAGATCGGTGTCCTGCTTGCCGGCGGTCTTGGCCTTGTACTTATCCAGGATGTGCTCGAACTTCTTGCCCTCGATGCCCTTCACCGTCTTGCCAAACATCTGGATCAGGCGGCGATAGGCGTCCCACGCGAAGCGCTCATTGCCCGTCAACTGCGCGATGCCTTGCAGCGTCTCGGGGTTGAGGCCGACGTTGAGCACGGTGTCCATCATGCCCGGCATCGAGAACTTGGCGCCCGAGCGGACCGAGACCAACAGCGGATTCTGCGGATCGCCGAAGCGTTTGCCGGTCTTCTCTTCGATCGCCGCCAACGCCGCCAGCGCCTGATTCCACAGGTCTTCGGGGAACTGCTTGCCGGCCCGGAAATACTCGTTGCACGCTTCGGTCGTGATGGTGAAGCCCGGCGGCACCGGCAGGCCGGCGTTGGTCATTTCGGCCACGCCCGCGCCCTTGCCGCCCAGCAGATCACGCATGTCCTTGTTGCCTTCTGTGAACAGATACACCCACTTCTTCGACATCGTTTGCTCCTTAAGCAAAATTGAATTTGTCCGAGAAAAACCTAGTGTGGATTATACACCAATGGTCAGTTTACGACCTGCCAACCGATCTGGGGAGCGACAATCCGCGCCCGATCGGATGAGGAGTGTAACGAATCATCTCAATCCGATCGCGCTGTGTTGCGATCACGAATCCAGATTGTGGCTTCGTCCTTGGTTACTTTGGCCGTAATGATGTTCAGAATGAACTCAAACAATTCATCTTCAGTGGTGCTCAACATGTAGTCGTTCATTTCGAGGAAGCGCAACAGCGTGATAAAAGCCGTGCGCTTGTTGCCGTCTACAAATGGATGGTTCTTTAGCAACCCGATCAGCAAAATCGTCGCTTTCGCGGCCAGATCGGGATACAACTCCTGATCGAACATCGTCTGCCGGGGCGAAGCCAGCGCCGATTCCAGCAGGCCCGCGTCGCGCAGGCCGGGCGATCCGCCGTAGCGCAGGATCATGATCTCGTGAATATCGATCACGTCCTGTACTGACGGATATTGGACTTCGCTCATTCAGCCAGCCGCTTGAGTAAGGTGTCATAGCGCTGCATCGCGCCATCCAGCCACTCACGTAACTCCTGGCGGTGCGGCGACTGCGGCCGGATGATGACCTCGTCATCGACGAAGTGCAGTTCGATGGGTGTGGTCAATGACACCCCGCTGGCCGTCAGCCACTCACGCACAACATCGGGAAACTTTGCCTGATCGATCACCATTGTGGTTGCCATACGCTACCTCGATCGAATTATACCCGATAAGCACTCAAGTTTTCCGCCGCTAGATCGAGCGCTAACGATCTCCACCAAAAACCTGGTTGAAAAACTGTTCCTGATCGGGTCCGGCTTGCCAGCGTCGATGTCGCTTGACCGACTCGATTCGGCCTTCGCGCTGCAAACGGGCACTTACGTTTATGCGAGCGCGCAAGCTCAGGGCGAGTGTTCGCAATCGACGGATCATTTAGAAGCCTTCAACCTTAGTGAGATCGACAATGCCGTCGGCCAGATGCCAGATGCGCTGCAACAGCGCTTGCCGCGTCTGCCGGATCGATGGATCCTCGTGCATGACGAGGACTTTGTCGAAGAATGATGTGATCGCCGGAATCAACGGCGTCAGCGCGGTGAAGAAATCCCCGATCGAACTCTGCGGCCCGATCGCTTTCTGCGCCGTCTCATAGGCCGCGTGGAGCGCCTGCGTCTGCGGCTCACTGTCTTTGGCAATGTCCAGCGGCAGCGTCTCTTTGATCTCGCCCGTGGGCGCGCGCACAATGCGCACACAGCGCGCATAACCGTCGAGCATTAGCATCCAATCGGGTCTGGCTGTCCACTGCGCCAGCGCCTCAATCGATTGCTTTGCCACAAAGGGATCATCGCCGCGCGCCGTCAACACCGCATCGACCAGATCGAAGCGCAAGCCTTGATCGAGCAACGCGGCCCGTTCGCGCCCGACGATGAAGGTGTGCGCGTCGTCGATTGCCTTGCCTTCCACGGCTACCGGCTGGAATTGAGCGGCGGCTTCTAGCGCAGCGCGAATCGAGAAGGACACGCGATGCTTAATCAAGGTCTCCACCACGCCCAACGCGGCGCGGCGCAAGCCCCACGGATCGGCGCTGCCCGTCGGCGCGAGGCCGATGGCAAACAGGCCGCTCAGGCTGTCGAAGCGATCGGCCAGGCTGATGGCCGCGCCGAGGTTGGACTCCGGCGCGCGATCGTACTGCTCGGCCAGCGCATTCGCCACAGCGTCGCTCTCGCCCGACATCTTCGCATACTCGCGGCCCATGATGCCTTGCAGCGACGTCATCTCGACGACGAGCTGCGTCGCGAGGTCGGCCTTGGCTAGATGCGCGGCGCGTTGGGCGGCCGGCATGTCGCTAACCTTCAGCATTGTTGCAAGCGCAGGCGTCAACGCTTCGATGCGCTTGGCCTTGTCCAACACCGAACCGAGTTTGACCTGGAACGTCAACGTGGCGAGTTTGGGCAGGAACTCTTCCAGTTTGTGCTTGCGATCTTGATTGAAGAAGTATTCGGCGTCGGCGAAGCGTGCGCGCAAGACCTCTTCATTGCCGTGCTGTACGCTCGCCAGATGTTGCGCGTCGCCGTTGCGCACCGCGATGAAGTGCGGCAACATGCCGTTCGCGCCCAGCACCGGGAAATAGCGCTGATGCTTCTTCATCACCGTGATCAACACGTCTTTGGGCAGCGCCAGATACTTCTGATCGAAGTTGCCCATGAGGGCTGTCGGTTGCTCAACGAGATTGGTGACTTCTTCGAGCAAACCGGCGTCATCGGGAATGCGCCCGCCTTTGCTCTCCGCAACTTTGATCACTTGCGCCTTCACGATGTGTTGGCGCTGATCGAAATCGAGGATGATGTCCGCCTGCTTGAGCGTGTTGAGATAGGCATCCGCCGACGCGATAACGATGTCGGGCGAACCGGCCGCGCGGGTGCCACGTGTGACATTGCCGCTGCGATAGCCCGCGTATTCAAATGGCACAACCTGATCGCCAAACAGCGCTACGTACCAGCGCAGCGGTCGGCTGAAAGCGATACCGCTGTTGTTCCACCGCATCGTCTTCTCAAACTTCAACGCGGCGATCAGTTCAGGCAATAGCGTAGTCAACACGTCTTGCGCGGGCTTACCGGCATCGTGCTTCCTGGCGTAAACGTACTGATTGCCCTTCTCGTCAACTTTGATCAAGTCCTCAACGGCCACGCCCTGACCACGCGCGAAGCCTTCGGCGGCTTTCGTCGGCTTGCCGTCTTTATCGTAAGCGGCTTTGGTCGCGGGGCCGCGCACCATCGAATCGAGCGGCGTCTGCTGTGGGGCCAGATCGCGCACGACGAAGCCCTGCCGCCGCGGGGTGGCAAAGACCTCGATCGTGTTGTAGGCCAATCGGGCGTCTTTCAGCATCCTGGGCGCGAGTTCGCGCAGTTGTGCTAACACCGAAGTCACGTCGGTCGCGGGCAATTCTTCCGAACCAATCTCAAACACGAAGGCTGAAGGCTGAAGGCTGAAGGCTGAAGTTGTGCTCGTGGAGTGTGCGTCTTGCATCCCGCTTCGTGCATCTTGCGCCCCATCCTTTAACCACGGATACTCCATCGCCTTGCGCTGCTCGACATAGGCGGTTGCCACGCTGCGTGAGAGATCGCGCATGCGGCGGAAGTAGTTGGCGCGTTCCGTCACGCCGATCGCGCCGCGCGAGTCCAGCAGGTTAAAGGTGTGCGAGCACTTGAGCACGTAATCGTGTGCTGGCATCACCAGCGGCGGCTCATGTGAGAGCGCAGCCTTCGCTTCTGATTCATAGAAATCGTAGGCGCGGCGCAAGCCATCGACATCGGCCGTCTCGTAGTTGTAGATACACTGCTCGATCTCGTTGCGCAGGAAAATCTCGCCGTAGGTGTGCACGCCGTCGAAGTCGATGTCGTATACGCTGCGCACACCCTGCAAGAACATCGTGATGCGCTCGAGACCATACGTGATCTCGACCG
>JAUQXD010000363.1 GCA_030834835.1 Thermoflexales bacterium
AACATTGGTGCCTTTGCGGTGTTGACGGCAATGGCGAAACAATCGGGTGAGGATCAGACCTTCCCGGCGTATCGCGGGCTGTACAAGCGCAGCCCCGGCCTGGCCCTGATGATGATGATCTTCATGCTCAGTCTGACGGGCATTCCGCTAACGGGCGGCTTCATCGGCAAGTACTATCTGTTCCTCAGCGCGGTTGAAGCCCAGTTGTACTGGCTGGCCATTATCGGCGTGTTGACCAGCGTCGTGTCGGCTTACTTCTACCTGCGCGTGATCGTCGATATGTTTATGCGCGAGGGTGAGCCGGAGCGCGAAGTGTCGCCCGTCACCTATCGGCCGCTGAACTTTGCCGTCAACGCCTCGGCCCTGATCGTGATCGTGCTGGGCGTCATTCCGATGGCCTTATTACCCGTGGTGCAGATGGCGGCGAAGTTGCTGGTGGGGTAAGTCATTCCATGTTGAATCGCATTTCGAGCCACTGGGCCGACAACGAATTGAGTAATGCCGTGCGACGAGCAGGGCGTTAGTTGTTGGCGGGAGTGTGTTGAGTTAGCCCCTTGCTCGCGTTGCCATGTGAGCAAGGGATTTTTGTTTCTGATACAAGGAGTGTCTGATGGTCTGGCTTGAATTTTTCATCTGTGTGATCATGGTCATTGCCGCATCGAATGTGCTGTCAAAGTATGCCGACGTCATCGCGGAAAAGACCGGCCTGGGCCGTGCTTGGGTGGGCGCGATTCTGTTGGCCGGTGTGACTTCGCTGCCCGAGATGGTCTCCGGCATTACGGCGGTCACGGTGTTGAATGCGCCCAACCTGGCTTTCGGCGGCATCATCGGCAGCAACATGTTCAACCTGACGCTGATCGCAGTCATGGATGTTGCCTATCAGCCCGGCTCGATTCTGTCGAAAGCGCAGGAAGGCCATATCCTGGCGGGCGGGTTGGGTATTCTGCTGATGGGCCTGATCGCCGGTAGCCAGCTGATCGGCAGTGTGTCTAACGGCGCCGGAGTCGCCGGGGTCAGTTTCGTCAGCCTGGGCGTCGTGGGTATTTATCTGTTTGGCGCGCGCTTGCTGGCCCGCTTCCAACGCCGACGCCTGCAGGAAGTCCTGGAACAGGAAGCAGAGGTGCTGCAATACGACAAGATCAGCCCGCGCCGCACGTACCTGACCTTTATCGGCGCAGCCTTGATCGTAGTGGTCGCGGGGGTCTGGCTGGGTTCGATCGTCGATCGGATTGCGGACGAAACGGGGCTGGGGCGCAGCTTCGTCGGGGCGGTGTTTTTGGGTGTCAGCACGTCGCTGCCTGAAATCACGGCCAGCCTGGCCGCAGTGCGCCTGGGCGCGATCGATCTGGCCATTGGCAATGTGCTGGGCAGCAATCTCTTCAACGTTACACTGTTGGCGTTGTACGATGTCTTTGACGGCGGCCGGAATTTCTGGGCGGCCATGAGCCCGGCCAACGCACTTGGCACCATCGTCTCGATCATGATGACCGCGGTGATCATTATCAGCCTGATTTATCGGGCATCGCCCCGGACGCCGTTTCGCGTGCAGTGGGATGCGCTGGCGCTGCTGGGCATGTATCTGGGCGGGCTGAGTTTATTGTATCTGATGGGTTAGACGAGACCGATCGAATGAGCAGCCTCGCGCCGAGCGGGGCTGTTTTATTTTCCGATCGAACGGCGGGAACCGATCGAGCGCGGGTGCGGTATATACTGCAAGTCCATATGGAGGAGAAGCCGTGCTTGCCCGTACCAGTCATTGGATCATCGTGCTCGTACTCTCGATCGGCTGCGCCGCGCCGCCAACGCCGACTTCGGCCCCTGTGCCGAGTCCAACACCGGCGGCCACAGTCAGACCGATCGCGTCACCTACTCCCGCGGTTACTATGCAGCCCACGCCCGCTGTTGAAGAACACCCGGACAGCTATCGCATCGCGTTCGCGTCAGAGCGCGACAATCTGCCTGGCATCTATCTGACCGATCTGCGCGGTCGCTCGGTTTACCTGTTGACGCGCCAATCCATGTCGGCCGATCATCCGGCGTGGTCGCCCGACGGCTCGCGGCTTGCGTTTACGGCACAGATCGGCGCACGACACGAACTCTTCGTGGTCGATATGGATGGCCTGAATTTGGTGCAGCTGACGCACGAGGCGGGCGACAATTTTTATCCCACCTGGTCGCCCGATAGTTTGCATATCGCCTTCGCCTCTAATCGCGATGGCCCATACCAAATCTACGTCGTGCAGGCCGACGGCTCGCAGGTGCGGCGTTTGACCGATACTGCTGTGCGCGAGGAGAAACCCGCCTGGTCGCCGGATGGATCACACATCGCCTTCATGTCCACGCGCGATGGACAGGCCGATGTGTACGTCATGCAGGCCGACGGGTCCAACCCCACCCGATTGACCGATCATCCCGCCAGCGATCTGAATCCTGCGTGGTCGCCCGATGGCAAATTGATCGCGTTCAATTCCACGCGGAACGGCAACGACTTCGGCATCTATCTCATGAAGGCGGATGGCACGAACGTGCGCTCGCTGCTCTTTGGCGGGGGTTGGTACGAGAAACCGGCCTGGTCGCCAGACGGCAAACACATCGCGTTTTACTCCAATCGGGACGGCAACGCCGATGTTTATTTCATGCAGGCCGATGGCACGGACATTCAGCGCGTCACCGTTCAAGCCGGCTGGGACGGGCAGCCCGCGTGGTCGCCGGGGCCGATCGGGTTGATTGCGGCCGCCGATTGCCCCGTCACCACACCCAACGGTCGCCAGCCGCCCGATGAGCAAACTCAATCGACTGCGTATCACGGCAACGGATCGGTGTGGACGGCCTTGCCGGAAGCTGGCCCGCTTCACGTCAGGCGCGAGGGCAGCGGGCTGCTGAGCACCAAGCTGCCGTGGTGGCGCGGTATCACGGGCACGCTCACCATCGAAGGCCGCCGGCTCGACGGGGCTGGCAACTTTTCGGCAGACATCCCCGCAGGCTATGGCGACCGCGGCTTTCAGGCCACCGGCGTATACTTCTCTGAAGAAGGCTGTTGGGAAGTCGTCGGGCGGGTGGACGGCGCAGCCTTGAGGTATGTGGTGCAGGTCAAACTCGACTAATCGACCCGGACGGGGGACTCGTTTGAATGACGAGCAGCAGTTGATCGAGCGCGCCCGGCGCGGCGACATGGCCGCTTACGAAGCGCTAGTGCAGCAGTATGAGACGCTGGCCTTTCGCGCCGCGTATCTCATCACGCGTGATGATGGCGAGGCCGCCGACGCCGCACAGGAGGCTTTTCTCCGCGCCTATCGCGCGCTCGGCTCGTTTCGCCCCGGCGCGCCGTTCAGGCCGTGGCTGCTGCGCATCGTGACCAACCTCGCCCTCAACCGGCTGCAAGCGAATCGACGGCGGCTGAATATGACGGAACGGTACACGCGACAGGTGCTGGTGGAGACTGGCCACGTCTCAATCGACGGTCTGGTGCTGCAGCGCGATCAGCGCCAGCGGCTGTTGCAAGCCGTGGGCCGGCTCAACCCGGATCAGCAGGCGCTGATTTCACTGCGCTACTTTCTGGAATTGCCCGAAGCCGAAGTGGCCGCGACGCTGAAGATTCCGATCGGCACGGTGAAGTCGCGGTTGCACCGCACACTGGCCAAACTGCGCGAGATCATTCAAACCGATTACGCCGATCTGATCGAACTGGTGACGCATGACTGAACGGCTCGATTTTGCGAAACTTGAAAACGCCTTGATCGAAACCGGCCGCTCGATCGAGTACCCGCCGACGCCGAAGATGGCGGCCAATGTGCGGCGGCTGCTTCAAGCCGATCGAGCCACGCGGCCCGCTCGTTCGATCTTTCGATCGCGCGCGATCTTCCAATCGCGCGGCTTCGCAATCGGGTTGGCCGTGATCGCCGTTGTGATCGCGCTGCTGCTCATCCCGCAGACACGCGAAGTGATCGCGCAAATCTTAGGCTTGCGCACGATCCGCGTGATCGAAGTCGCACCTACGCCGACCGTGATCAGCGTCACGCCGCAGCCCTCGCCGACGCCCGGCGTCGTGCCGTTCAAACAGTGTTGCCCGTCGACATTGGACGCGGCGCGGCAACAGGCCGATTTCAAAGTGCTGCTGCCGCCGGACGAAGCGCCCTCGCAGGTCTTCTTTCAGGATGAGATTTTTGGCCGGGGCAGTCCGGCGCAACAGTTGGTGCTGATGTTTGGCGATCCGCAGCAGCCTGATTTTGTGTTATATCAGGCACACAGCTGGTTATATCAAAAAGCCGGCGTCTTTGGCAAAGGCGTGGGCAGTGGCACAGTGCTGACTGAAACCCAGGTGAACAGCCAGCGGGCGTTGTGGTTCACGGGCGCGCCGCATATGTTGGTGACGCTCGATAAGCAGGGCGAACCCATTTTCGGCACCGAACGCACGGTGAATGCCAACACGCTGGTATGGGAAGTGGGCGACTCGGACACTGCCACGACGTATCGTCTGGAGACGACGCGCAGTCTTGAAGAAGCGATCCAGTTTGCGGAGTCATTGCGCTAAAGGTGAATGGAACCCAATCACGCGCGGCGCGGTATTGATAGCAAACATTCAGGGAGAAGCGCGATGACGTGGGTTAGGGGCAACTGGCGATGGCTGGCGCTGAACGGGTTGGCGCTCGTTGTGATGGCGGACTTGCTGTGGCAGACCATCACGGTCGATCAATTCAACCCCAATTATGACCTGATGCTGATCAGCAGCGGCAAGTGGGCAATTCGCTGTCTGCTGCTGTGTTTGTCGATGACGCCGCTTAACACGCTGCTGGGCTGGCGCTGGGCAGTGAAGCTGCGCAAGCCCGCCGGGTTGTGGGCGTTCGGCTTTGCTATGGCCACTTCGTATTGAACGTGATCGGGCTGGGCGAGAACTGGGTGCAAGCCCCGATTCCAGACTACATCGCGGCGCTGGGTGTCATCGGGCTGGGCATCTTGACGCCGATGGCGGCCACGTCAACGCGTTGGGCCATGAAGCGTCTGGGCAAGTGGTGGAAGCGTCTGCACCGGTTG
>JAUQXD010000364.1 GCA_030834835.1 Thermoflexales bacterium
GTGGCGTGGTTCGCGGGGGGGCATGGTAGTTATCAAAAACCTGTCAGGTCTGACTGACCTGACAGGTTGAGTGGCTCAGTCGCGGGCGAAGCCGACGATCTCTTCTTCTTCGTCAGCGCCCAGCACTTCGATGAAGTTGACACGCGTCCACGGAAAGATGAAGTGGGTGGCGGCGGCATCGACGTTTGTGAGGTCTTTGCCGTCGCGCTGGCGGAGATTGGTGACGGTAATGGCATTATCAGTCGGGCTGGGCAATTGCTCGGCGTCGCACAGCATGGCCGCTTCGCCGACAATGTGAATGAGCAGAGTGTATGCCATGAGTGAACGCCTCGTTGCGCGGCTACTTCACAGTGACGCGGATGCGCACCCGGCCCAGCTGCAGCTCGTCGCTGTCGTGCAGCGGATGCGGCAGGTACGGCGTCAGGCGCTGCCCGTTGAGGAAGGTGCCATTGGCGCTGCCCAGGTCCTCGATGAAGTACTGCGATTTCTGCCGGTGAATGCGCGCATGCCGGCGCGAGACGCCGCCTTCCAGGCCGCCTTCCGGTGTCAGGTCGATGTTGGGGAACACGCCGCGCGTGGCGTCCAGACGGCCCAGCACCGCTTCGCCCTCGGCGGGCAGCGTCAGCTGGCGGCCGCTGGGCGGCACAATCACGATCGTGGACTCGGCCTGGGCTTCGGCCTGCGCCAGCGCTTCGCCGCTCTCCCACGGATCAGCCCGCGACGACGGCAGATCGGACTCTGGCAGCGGCTCGGTCCGCAACGGTCCGCCTGTCAGCAGATAGACGCCGCACTCGCTGCAGAACAGTGTTCCCGGTCGGTGTTGGTGACCACAAGATGGACATTCAATCATGCTCATTTATCCTTCGTCGGGGCCAGGAGTAAGCTGCGGGTCCCATACTTAATTGCCTTACGGCCTGCGGATGACAGGTTGCCGCTGCGTGCCAGGCGGCCGGCTTCCAGCAGTGCGGCGCGGGCCAATTGGTGTTCGCCCATATCCAGTAGCCGGGTCGCCATCGTTTCCAGGCGGTGGGTGGCATTGGCGACATCGCCTTTTTCAAGCGCCTGCCACGCGCCCTCCTGCATTTGAAAAATCGTGATCTTCGCCAGGGCGCTCAATACGCTGGGCGGGGCGGCGACATTGGCGTTCGTCTGCGGCTCAAACGTGAAGCCAAGGTCCTGGCGCAAGCTCACTGCCGTCATTTGCCGCGCCGGCAGATCGCCAGTCAACTCGGCCTGCGCCAGTCGATGATCGCCGGCCGGCCGCGGCCCCACCACCAATTCTAGCATACCGCTGATCGGGGCGTCGGACTGAAGCGAACCCAGCACCAGCGCCTCATTATCCCGCTCAATGCGTTGAATGTACGGCGACAGCTTAAACGCGTTTTTGATCCGCACGCCATCCGTCATCTTGAAGGTCAACCGCAGATTGTCGCCATACACGGCGCCCAACCCTTGCAGGCGTTCGCGCAGGAAATGCTGAATCTCACCGGTCGAGGCGATGTACTGCGAGACGCCGCCGCTGCGTGAGGCCAGCGCATCCAGCAGCGTATCGTTCCAATCCTCGCCGATCCCCATGGCGCTGATGCCGATGTGCCGTCGTTTGGCCTCGACGGCCACGTCCAGGCACTTCTCTTCATCGCCGTAGGTCTGACCATCGGTCAACAAGATCAAATGATTGATCGAATACTTCTGGCGATTCTTATCCAGTTCCAGCAGACCGGTGTTCAGGCCCTGCAAAATCTCGGTGCCGCCCGACGCTTGAATGGCGCTGACGCGCGCCCGCGCTTTGATGGGATCCGCCAACAACTGACCAGGCCAGACGACTTCCGCTTTGTCGCTAAACGTGACAATCGCCAGTGTATCATCGCCCGTCAAAGAGTCAATCATCCGCTGGGCGGCCGCCTTGGTTTGATCGAGCCGCGCGCCCTGCATCGACGTGCTGCGATCGAGGACCAGGCACACATTCAGCGGGATGCGGCTGGAGCGGTTTGAAGCCTGCCCGGCGGCGATGTCAAACAGAATATACAATACTTGCTCGTCGGGCAGGACAGGCAGACTGGGGCGGCTGGGCTGCATGCGCCACTGAAACACGGCCTGGGGCGAGCGGCCGGCATCGGCCTGGCGTTGATCGTAGGCCGTACGCCGGCCCGGGTCGCCCAATACTTCATAGGCTTCCTGGACCTGGCGGAAGAGCAGCGAAGTGCCGGCGTCCGCTCTGGCATCCGGGTGCGACTGCCGTGCCAGCTGGCGATAAGCGTGCTTGATTTCATCGGCAGTGGCGTCTGGCGGCACTTTTAGTGTCGCGTAATAGTCTGGCTCATCATGCATGATGGATGCTAGTGCTCGCTGCGCTCAATAATGATCGCGGTGATGTTGTCGCGGCCGCCGGCTTCATTCGCGGCCGCGATCAGTTCGGTGCAAGCATCCTGCGGCGTCTGGGCCGACGCCAGAATGGCCTGAATAATTGGATCGGGCAGCATGCCCCACAGCCCGTCACAACACAACAACAGGCGCGCGCCGACCGGCAAGTCGATCAGATGCAGGTCGATCTCCAGCTGCTCACCTTGCCCCACAGCGCGATAGAGCACATTGCGCTGGGGATGCACCGCCGCCGCTTCCAGTGTGATCTGGCCCAGCTCGACCAGTTTATCCACATAGGAATGATCTTTGGTCACTTGCTTCAGTTGCTGATTATAGTACAGATAGGCACGGCTGTCACCCACGTGCGCCAGGTAAGCGCGCGCATCGATGATCAACGCGCAGGTCAGCGTGGTGCCGCTGCCGGGCACCTGCGCGTGGACGGCCTGGTTGGCCGCTTCCACGGCCGTCTCCAGCGCCGTCGTCAGGGGCACTTGATCGGAGGTGGGCACGGTCTTCAGGATGTGCGGCGTGTACACGTCACGCATCAACTGGCTGGCCACGACCCGCACGGCCAGCGAACTGGCTACTTCACCCGCCCGGTGGCCGCCCATGCCATCGGCCACAATGTAAACGCCAAAGGGGGCCAGTGAATCGTCGCCATCAAATTGCGACTCGATCGTCAACAGCGCGTCCTCATTGTGCGCTCGCACCCGGCCGACGTGGCTGGCGCGGCCCATTTGCAAGCGTCGCACCATAACCGGTGCGGCCTCGATGGCCCGCGGCTGATCGGGTTCGGCATCCGACATCAGGCCAGCGGCTCCCTCGGCTGAAGTGAACATCTTGCGAATCCGATTCATCCCGTCCTCCCGGGCGCAGCGAGATCACGCCGGCAGTGCATACACCAGGCGATCGTTCGAGCCGATATAAACCACATCTTCGTCAACGATCGGTGACGAAATCACGGGGCCTTTGGTGCGGACGCGCCAGCGCAGGCCGCCCGTTCTGGCGTCCAGACTGTACAACGCGCCATCGACCGATCCGACATAGAGATTGCCATCGGCCACGGCCGGCGACGAGTTGACCTGGCCCTCGGTCGTGTACTTCCACAACTGGCGGCCCGTCTTCATCTCGATCGCGTAGACGTTGCCATCGGCCGAGCCGATGTATACGGTGCTCTCTTCAATACACGGCGACGAAATGACCGGCTTGCCGGTCTTGAAGCGCCACACCGCCCAGCCGGTCTGAGCGTCAAAGCCGTAGACCGTGCCGTCCTGCGAACCGACGACGACCAGCTGGCTTTCCTTATGCAGCGCCGGCGACGAAGTAATGCCGCGCTTGGAGTGAAAACGCCACTTGATGACGCCGCGAATGTCGATACAGTACAGCGAGCCGCTCTCGTCGCCAAAATACAGCAGCTCGTCGCCAATGGCGGCCGACGAGCGAATCGGGCCTTCAACTTCGGTCTTCCAGGCGACGCGGCCCGATTGAATGTTGACCGCGTACAAAAACCGATCGTCCGAGCCGAAGAACGCATGCCCGAATTGAATGCGCGGCGACGATCGGACCTTGCCCTGAGTGGGACACGTCCAGATGATGCGGCCCGTTTGTGCATTCACGCAGTACGCCACCCGATCATCCGAGCCGATGACCACGCGGTCTTCGTTGACGCAGGGTGAGCCGGCAATGCCGGCGTCGGTCGCGTACTTCCACATGAACTTGCCGGAGGTCGCATCCAACGCGTACAGGTTGTGATCGTAGGCGGTGACATAGAGCAGGCCGTTGCGCAGCGCCGGCGCCGAACGCACCTCGTCTTCGCACGCAAACGTCCACAGCGGCTGGACATCGGTGCTGTCCAACCGGCCGGAGGTGACCGCGCCGTAACGCGCCACCGAGGATGGCCGCAACGACACCAGCGCGCGTTTCATCTCTTCGGCGGTGGCATACCGCCGATCGGGTTCGTACTCCAGCGCGCGCATCGCCACCTGTGCAAACTCGTTGGTGACGGCCGGGTTGGCCGTCTGGATTGGCCGTTCGTGAAATGAGAAGGGCGGCTCTACGCGCGGATCCTGGCGGGTCCTACCGTGATGGATCGTCGCGCCCAGCGCATACAGATCGGTGCGTTGATCGGCCACGCCGCGATACTGTTCCGGCGGGCTGTAGCCTTCCGTGCCGATCATCGTGCCTTTCTGGCCGGGCTGG
>JAUQXD010000365.1 GCA_030834835.1 Thermoflexales bacterium
TTGTGATATTTCAAGCGCAGTAAGGGTGTGAGCTTGTCCGGCGCCAGTTCTTCAACGCCGACCTGCACGTAGTGCGCCAGCACAAAATCGATGAAGGCCCGTTGGTTTGGAGTGAAGCGCGTCTTGATCTCGCCTCTGGCCGTTGTGGCGCGTGCTTCCCGCGTCACGGTGGGCAGCGCATAGGCCACATAGGCCAGCACGTCGAACAGGTCGCTGTTTTCGGCGTCGATGATGCGCTGCATTTCGGCTAACTGCTCGGGGCCGAAGCCTTTCTCGGTGAGGCGGCGCAACAACTCGGCACGGGTGGACGGTGTACACCACAGACGGCGCAGTTCTTCTTCGCTGGTGAAGAATTCGGGGAGTTTGCCGAAGAGTAGTTCCATGAATTGCCGGGCCGTCAGCGGCTGGCCGTCAGGATGCCAGAAAGTAGTGACGATGCTGTCTTGAATGGCCCGCGCTTTGCCATCGGCCAGTTGAATTTTGATTTTGGGCGGACGATCATATGACTCAGGTCGCTCGCGGATGGCGGGAGGCCGCCGGGGCGCAGTGGGTTGATCGGGTTGGCCGAGTTCTTCCGGCGGCACCGGTTCACCATCCCACTCTGGATCGTTGAAGTGCTGGTGCGCCCGCACGGAATCGAAAATGGTGAAGTAGTCCTTGCCCTCATACAGCCGCGTGCCGCGCCCGATGATCTGCTTGAATTCGATCATGGAATTGATGGGGCGCATGAGCACGATGTTGCGGATATTGCGCGCATCCACCCCGGTGGAGAGTTTCTGCGAGGTGGTGAGAATAGTGGGGATGGTCTGCTCGTTGTCTTGAAAATCGCGCAAATGCTGCTCGCCCAACGCCGCATCATTGGCCGTCACACGCTCGCAATAGTGCGGATCGGGATTGGCCTTCAGTTGATTGATGAGGTCGCGCACGGCCAGCGCGTGATCCTGCGTGGCGCAGAAGACCAGCGTCTTTTCCGCCTGATTGATTAAGTCCATGAACAACTGCACGCGATGCGCTTCACGCTGTTTGATTTCGATGATGCGGTTGAAGTCACTTTCGGTGTAGACTTTGCCCCGCTCGATCTGGCCTTCGATCAGCGCGTCGTCGGGGGTGTAGGTGTATTCATCGAGCGAGGTTGTGATCTGCCTGACCCGGAACGGCGTGAGGAAGCCGTCGTTGATGCCTTCTTTGAGCGAGTAGATGTAAACCGGCTCGCCAAAGTATTTGTACGTATCCACATTATCGGTGCGTTTGGGCGTGGCCGTGAGGCCAAGTTGTACGGCGGGCGCAAAATAATCGAGGATGTCACGCCACTGGCTTTCATCGTTCGCACCGCCGCGATGGCATTCGTCGATGACGATGAAGTCGAAGAAGTCCGGCGGATATTCGCCAAAATAGGGTGTATCGTTCGGGCCGCTCATGAAGGTCTGGAAGATGGTGAAGAACAAGCTGCCGTTTTTGGGCACTTTGCCCTTCTTGCGGATGTCGTCCGGCTCGATGCGCACCAACGCATCTTCGGGGAAAGCGGAGAAGGCATTGTAGGCTTGATTGGCAAGGATGTTGCGATCGGCCAGAAACAAAATGCGGGGACGACGCAGCCCGTCGCGCTTGAGGTTCCAGCGGCTATGAAACAACTTCCACGCGATTTGAAAGGCGATGAAGGTTTTGCCCGTGCCGGTGGCGAGGGTGAGCAAAATGCGCGGCTGCTGCGCGGCGATGGCGTCCAGCACGCGCTGAATGGCGATGTCCTGATAATAGCGCGGGCCAAACATGCCGCCCTTATCTTCAAAGGGGACGGTGGCGAACCGATCGCGCCACTTATCGACCACGGCAAAGGTCTGCTGCCACAATTCATCCGGCGTGGGATAGCGCGGCTGTTCGGCTTCGCGACCGGTCTGCATGTCGATGCCGTACACGCCCTGCCCGTTGGTGCTATAGGCGAAACGCACGGCCATTTTGGTGGCGTAGTCTTTGGCCTGCCCGACGCCTTCAGTCAGCGGCTTGTCCCACGCTTTGGCTTCAATGACGGCGAGTTTGGTGTTGCGATAGACCAGCACGTAATCAGCGGTGAGGGGCTTCCCGCGCCGACCGTTGCCTTCCAGCCGACCCAAAGTCAGCGGATATTCGCGCCGGATGCGGCTGCCGTCCACGACGCCCCATCCGGCGGCTTTGAGCGCAGGGTCGATGTATTCGGCGCGGGTTTCGGCTTCGTTCATGGTGTAAACCTGATTCTGTCATGCCCGAATGTCTGCGAAGC
>JAUQXD010000366.1 GCA_030834835.1 Thermoflexales bacterium
GCACGCATCACGCACCACGCGACCATGACCGACGACCCCGCCCCTGATTCTCAACCCATCTCCATCGACGAACTGCTGGACCTGCTCGCCCACGGCGAGATCGAACAGCAGGGCCTGTTGCCGTGGGGCAGCAATTACACCTTTCTGGTCAGCGTCTCGCAGGGTGATATACAAACGGCGGCGATCTACAAGCCGCGTGAGGGTGAACGTCCGCTGTGGGATTTTCCCGAAGGCACGTTGTGCCAGCGGGAAGTGGCCGCATTCGTCATCAGCCAGGCGCTCGATTGGTTTATCGTGCCCCCGACGGTTTTGCGCGACGGGCCGCACGGAGTGGGCATGGTGCAGTTCTACATCGACTGCAATCCCGACGAGCATTACTTTACACTGAAAGAAGACGAGCGCTTTGCCGACCAGTTCAAGCGCATCGCGCTGTTCGATCTGCTGATCAACAACGCCGATCGCAAATCCGGCCATTGCCTGCGCGCCAGCGACGATCACATCTGGGCGATCGATCACGGCGTGGCCTTCTCGGTCGAACCCAAGCTGCGCACCGTGATCTGGGACTTTGCGGGCGAAGACGTGCCGATCGGGTTGCGGGCAGATTTGCGGCAGTTCCGCGCCCGATTGGATCAACCCGGCGACCCGGCCGTCAAATCGCTGACGAAACTGCTCGACAGACGTGAAATCGGCGCCCTCAAACGCCGCGCCGATCAACTCATCCAGTCGGGGTGCTATCCCCGGCCGCTGCCCGGCTACCGGCAGATTCCGTGGCCGCCCGTGTGACGTGACGCTCCTCACCCGTTTCACAGTTACTTGATCGCTTGTCGCGCCTCACGTGGCCTGATACAATAGCCTATGATGAGCGCACACACCTTCCGCCCACCCGTTGTTGCCGCAAATTCCACCGCCGAAGAACGCGCCGCCGTGCTGCACACCTGGACGATCCAGTCGCAATGGAACGCGCCGGTGATTGTGGGCGGCGAGGGCGCATGGTTCATCGACGCCGACGGCCACCGCTATCTTGATATGAGCAGCATGGCCGAATGCTGCAACCTGGGCCATCAACATCCGAAAGTGGTCGCCGCGATCAAGGCGCAGGCTGATCAGATGTGCTACGTCCAGCCGGGCTGGGGCGCGTCGCCGCGCACCGAACTCGCTCAGCGCCTGATCGAGAAATCGGGCATGACGGGCGGACGCGTGTTCTTCTCACTGGCCGGAGCGGATGCCAACGAGAACGCCGTCAAGTTCGCGCGCTGGTTCACGGGCAAATCCAAGATCATCACGCGCTATCGATCGTATCACGGCGCATCGCACATGACGCTGGACCTGGGCGGCGACAATCGCGGCTGGCACACGCAGACCGGCTTCGACGGCATCGTCCACGCGCTGCCGCCGTATTGCTATCGCTGTCCGCTGGGACTGAAGTACGATGCGTGCAACATCCGCTGCGCCGATCACATCGCCGATACCATCGAATTTGTCGGCAAGGACACGGTGGCCGCCGTGATGATGGAGCCGCACGCCGGGACCAACGGCATCGTCGCGCCGCCCGAATACTGGCCCAGAGTGCGCGAGATTTGCAATCGCTACGGCATTTTGCTCATCGCCGACGAAGTGATGAGCGGCTTTGGCCGCGTAGGCGAGTGGTTCGCCTGGCAGAAGCACGGCCTCGAAAACGCGCCCGACATCATGACGCTGGCCAAGGGCCTCACGGGCGCGCACGTGCCGCTGGGCGCGGTCGTCGTCAATCAGCAGATTGCCGCCTACTTCGACTATCACGTGCTGGAAAGCGGGCTGACGTACAGCGGCCATCCCATCGGCTGCGCGGCGGGCGCGGCGGCGGTCGATGCCTACGAGGAAGACAATCTGATTCAGCGCTCGCGCGATCTGGGCGAATGGATGCTCAATCGTTTACGTGAGATGCAAGCGCGCTTGCCCATCATCGCCGATGTGCGCGGGCAAGGCTTATTCGCGATTGTGGAATTGACCAAATACGCATGGCCGTCCACTCTGCCCGAATTGAAGCACCTTGCCGCCGACGGTCGCCAGCGCGGCGTCTCGTTTGCGGTGCGCGGCAATTTGATCGTGCTCAGCCCGCCGCTGGTCATCGAACAGGCCGACCTCGCGCATGGGCTGGATGTGATGGAAGAGTTGTTGAGTGCAACGTCATTCTGAGCCGCGCAGCGGCGAGGAATCTCTCTGACCGCCTCCATGATACTGCGTCCCTTCGGGATTCAGCATAACACTTTCAAAAAGAATGGTTAAACCTGATTACATCAGAGCTCACAGATATTCTTCACGCAATCGGAAACTGATTCGCATCAGTCAGGCGTGTGGTTGCTTTTACTGCTTGAGAATTTTTCATCCCTCTGAGATAAAGTTTTGGGCTGGCCACAAAGCCAGAGCGTTGTGTCCTTATTGTGGCATAGATTCAGTCATTGGATCAAGATCGGGCTTTCCAATCATGCGGGAATTCCTGCAAGCAATGAAGGTTTACTGGTTCTAATAGGCATACCTGATTTCTAAAACGAGATCATTAACTTTTGAGCGAGACTTTAGAGATTCCGGCTGGCACCCAACTTCCATTGCGCTTCGCTTGGTCGCCCTCAACTGGGATGGTGCAGGCAACCTATCGGGCTGAGGTAGGCCGTTACGAGCCGAAGGGCGATCGGTTTCAGTGCAAACTGCTTGAACTGATCGAGACGAGCGGCCTTCAATCAGGATCAGACTTAACACGCGAGATGCTGGATCAATTGGTCGGGCAGCAAACATTGGTGCCTCGCGAAGCCCTTAATGGCTTGACCTTGCGCTTGAAAATGACCACACTCACGGGCGGCCTTAAGCGTCCCTACTTCTTCACCGAGTAACCGATTACTAATCACCGATTACCAGTTACCAATTACCAATCCCCCACAATCCTCAGGAGGTTTTGTATGGCAGCAAAGAAAGTCGTCAAGAAGAAGGCCGCGTCCAAGGCCAAGAGCAATGGCAGTTTCAAACTGACCTATGCCACGATGTTCAACCCGCCGGAGTCGATGCACACCAACTTCGACAAGGCCGTGGCGAAGGTGCACGCCGGGCTGGGCAAAGACATCCCCATGCTGATCAACGGGCAGGATCGCTTCATCGAGGCCAAGTTCGACGATCGCAGCCCCATCAACACCGATTGGTTGCTGGGCACCTTCCAGAAGGGCGGCGTGGCCGACGGCAAAGATGCGCTGAACGCGGCGCGCGCGGCCGTGCCCGTCTGGGGCAACATGAAGTGGAAGGATCGCGTCCGCATCATGCGCAAGGCTGCCGCGCAGATCGAAAAGCGCCTGTACGAAATCAGCGCCGTGGTCTCGCTGGAAATCGGCAAGAACCGCATGGAAGCGCTGGGCGACGTGCAGGAAACCGCCGATCTGATCTACTACTATTGCGATGAGATGGAGCGCAACAACGGCTACATCGTCCCGATGAAACCCGATCCCCTCGCCGGTTTCACGTCCTCCAACGTCAGCATCCTGAAGCCGTACGGCGTGTGGGTGGTCATCTCGCCCTTCAACTTCCCATTCGCGTTGGCGGGCGGGCCGACCGGCGCGGCGCTGGTCGCCGGCAACACTGTCGTCTTCAAGCCCGCTTCCGATACGCCCTACTCCGGCCGCTTGCTGGCCGAGTGTATCCGCGATGCGGGCGTGCCCGATGGCGCGTTCAACTACGTCACGGGCGGCGGCGCCACGATCGGGCAGGAATTGATCGAGAACGCCCAGGTCGATGGCATCACCTTCACCGGCTCATACGACGTGGGCATGCACATCTACAAGACCTTCGCCACGGGCAAATATCCGCGCCCGTGCATCGCGGAGATGGGCGGCAAGAATCCCGCCATCGTCACAGCCAAAGCCGACCTCGATGCGGCCGCGCAGGGCATAATGCGCTCGGCCTTCGGTCTGCAAGGCCAGAAGTGTTCGGCCTGCTCGCGCGTCTACGTCGAAAACAGCGTGAAAGAGAAGTTCGTCGACAAACTGCTGACCCTGACCAACAAGATCGCCATCGGTGATCCGACTAAACGTGAGAACTGGCTCGGCCCGGTCGCCAACAAGAGTTCGTATCGCGACTATGCCGAATTCAGCGAGGAGCTGTCACAGGGCGGTGAGATTCTCACGGGCGGCAAGCAGCTGCAAGAGGGCGACCTGGGCAAGGGCTATTTCTGCGCCCCCACGCTGGCCTATCTGCCCACCGATCATCGCCTGTGGAAGCACGAGATGTTCCTGCCCATCACCACCATCACCGGCTACGATGACTTCAACGCCGCGCTCAAGCTGGCCAACGATGCCGACTACGGCCTGACCGCCGGCATTTACGGCGGCAAGAAAGAAGCCGCCCAGTTCTTCGACACGATCGAAGCGGGTGTCACCTACGCCAACCGGCCACAGGGCGCGACGACGGGCGCGTGGCCAGGCCATCAGCCGTTCGGCGGGTGGAAGGGTTCCGGCAGCACGGGCAAGTCGGCCGGCTCGGTCTACTACGTGCCGCTGTACCTGCACGAACAATCGCAAACGGTCATCGCCAGAGAGTAAGCTAAGAAAACAAGTAGATGAGGTTCAGGCATCACGGAGACACGGAGTATAATTAGCCGTGTCTCCGTGATGTGTTTTAACGGCGGAGAAATCTTGATCGACGTGGAGAATCTATCGTGTCGTTTAGCAACTTGATTTCAATCCGCAACTCTCAGCGTTGGGTGCTCGTCGTGGGCTTGATACTCATAGTGCTCACCGGCTGCACCAACACCACCCCGATCGATACCGGCAATCCCATCGCTTTCAAACACCGCAGCGGCGTATTTGAATTGCAAGTGCCAAAGAGTTGGAAGCAAGTCCAGGATCAGGTCGAGACCGAATCGCTGGCGGCCTTTTCGGACCCGACTTTCCGATCGGAGATTGTCGCGTCTGCCGGTCTGCTCGACCACACACTGACCAATGAAGAAGGCCTGGATAATGTGCCCAATCTGGTCACGAATCTGCTCAACGGGCCGCCGGATCTGGTGATTACCGACAAACAGCGGCGCAGCGATGGCGCATTCGTCGTGACGGTGTCATTCACGCGCAACAACATCAAGCGGCTGGGACAGGCCGTTCTCCGCGATGGCGGTCTGGCCCTGTCGGGCGTCATTGTTAGCGGCCCGGAATCGGAGTGGACTACGCTGCTGGCCGGCTTGCAGCCGTACATCGACTCCTTCAAACTTCAGCCCGAGTTCGTGCAGGGCACCTACTTTACGCCGATCGAGAACACGCACTTTGCGCTGGTGATACCGGCCGGCTGGGTGCGCCAGCCGATCGACGGCGGCACCCGGGTGAAATCGAACAGCGGCCGCCTGACCATCAGCGCCACGCAGCTGCCGCTCAGCGCGCCGCTCACCGCGGACACCTTCAATGAGGCCGTGACCAGGCGCCTGCAGCAACAGAGCGGCAGCGCCACGCTCACCGGCTCGCAGCCGCTGCCCGATGGCCGGGTCAAACTGACTTTCGAGCGGGCCGCGCAGCAAGTCACGGGCTACGCCGAGCAAAAAGACGACATGTTGATCACGCTGTTCTTTGAGGTGCCGGCCGAGCGCGCCGCCGCCTATCAGCCGTTTATCGATTTCATCTATTCGACTTTCATCACAGGCAAAGCGTAACGGGGTGACAACATGTCGAAAGTAATGCCGCTTTCACAGGCCATCGATCGGTTCGTGCACGATGGCGATACCGTCTACGCCGCCGGCTTCACGCACCTCATTCCCTTCGCCGCCGGCCACGAAATCATCCGCCAGCGCAAGAAAGATTTGATCTTAGCCCGCGCCACGCCCGATCTGATCTACGATCAAATGATCGCAGCGGGCTGCGCTAAGAAGATCATCTTCTCGTACAGCGGCAATCCCGGCGTTGGCTCGTTGCGCGTCATCCGGCAAGAGATGGAGTCAGGCCGATTGGCTTATGAAGAATACTCGCACTTCGCCATGATCACGCGCGTGGCCGCCGGTGCAGCGGGCCTGCCCTTCTTGCCCATGCGTCCGACCGGTGGTGAAGATTTAGCCAGGGCCAATCCGCAATACAAAACGATCGTCGATCCGTACACCGGCGCGGAACTCGTCACCGTGCCCGCCCTCAACCCCGATGTCGCCATCATCCACGCGCAGCGCGCGGACGCCAATGGCAACGCGCAAATTTGGGGCATCCTCGGCGAGCAGAAGGAAGTGGCCTTCGCGTCGAAGAAAGTGATCCTCACCGTCGAAGAGATCGTCGACGAGAGCGTCATCCGATCGGACCCGAACCGTACGCTGATTCCCGATTTCGTGGTTCACGCCGTGTGCGAAGTGCCGCACTGCGCGCATCCATCCTACACGCAAGGCTACTACGATCGCGACAATGCTTTCTATCTCGATTGGGACAAGAACAGCGAGACGCCGGAGAAGGTGGCCGCATGGTTGAAGGAATGGGTGTACGACGTGAAAGATCACGCCGAATACTGGGCCAAACTCGGCGCAGAGACGCACGAACGCTTGAAGGTTGAACCGGCGTTCAGCGCGCCGGTGAATTACGGGAAGTATTAACCCGTACTCCGTACTACGTGGTGGGTGACAACTTTAAGGAGAGAGCATGGCGGCACCCTATCAGGCCTGTGCACTTTACCAGCAATTGACCGAGCATCTACGCGACCGACTGTCGCTGGAACTCGCCGAACTGCGCGGCACGATTCAATCTGTTGAACAGGCGCGCGTGAACCAGATGATCCGTGACTGGTTTTTCACACCGCTTAAGGATTTGCATGGTTCTTCGCCGCGGGACATTATCCGCCGCGAAGAGTTGGATGATCCAAATGTGCTGCCGCCCGCCTTGCCTGACGACGACGAGATCATGCAAGAACTGCACGAAATGGATGATTTATTCGGCGGCGAAACACACTGGGCGGTGGATGACGGCGGTCAGTCATTGCTCGATGAATTTGATCCTGAGGGCCAGGCTGAATACTTCCGAAAAACGGCCGAGCGCTTTGCCACACAACGCGCCGAAGACGCAAAGTTCGGCGATCCGCCCGAAAGCGATGACTTGCCCTTTAGCAGGAATTGAAGCCAGCCATGTCTACCGAACTTGCCTCCAACGGCTTACCCGTCTCCAGCGAATGGCTCTTCCCAGAGTATGACTTCGCGGGCATGAACGCCGAAGAATACGCGGGCGTGATTATCGAACGCGTGCTCGATCGCGGCTCGTGGGCATAAGTCAACTGGCTGTTTGATTTTTACGGCGAACACCAAGTGGCAATCTGGGTTCGTCAGCATGGCTTTCGATTGCTGTCGCCGCGTTCATTTGCCCTGTGGCGATTGGTCCTTGATGTTCGTGATTTTGTGGCGCCCGATTGGGCGGTAGAGGCACGGTCGCTGGCATGGTAAAGTTCTATCCTGAAGCAATTACCACGGACTGTAGTGCCGCTTTGCAGCTGTTGAGAAATCAACCGGGGTTGGCGGGCTACTATCTCGCTGGCGGCACAGCGCTGGCGCTGCAAATTGGTCATCGCGTTTCGACCGATCTCGACTGGTTCACACCGACACACCTCCTTGATATCACCGAACGCGAAGCGCTCCGAAATCGACTGCGTGCAACCGGAGTGTATGAAGACAAATACGAGCAAGACGAGCAGTTGTACTGCCGATTAGCGGGTGCGGATGTCAGCTTCATCTTCCAACATCATAACCTCCTTGAGGCCACAGTTGACTATGCCGGGATGCCGTTAGCTTCGCCCACCGACATCGGCGTAATGAAACTGGCGGCAATCAACTCACGCGGCACGCGCCGTGATTTCGTCGATTTGTACTGCCTGCGTGAAATTGCCTCGCTTGAGCGGTTGTTGCGTCTGGCTGAGGAAAAATACGCCGATCGGCCGAGTTTCCTCGACATCACAGTTCGTGCTCTGGCTTATTTCGCCGATGCCGAACAACAGCCCATGCCGCGCCTGCTCTGGAACAACGTCCAATGGGCCGAAGTTGTGAAATACGCTGAGACTGGCGCTAAGTGGTTAACTCGCTATTTAAGGGACAAATATCGATGACTTATTCTTCCTCCGAAATGATGGTCGTGGCTGCGTCGCGCTTGCTGCGCGATGGCGATGTGGTCTTCGTCGGCATCGGCCAGCCGAATCTGGCCTGCAATCTGGCGCGGCGCACGCACGCGCCCAACCTCAACATGATCTACGAAGCGGGTGTCATCGGCGCACAGCCCAGCC
>JAUQXD010000367.1 GCA_030834835.1 Thermoflexales bacterium
AACCTCCGAGGTCTTTTTGTCTCTCGACACGAGCGATGCTATCATAGGCGCATGAAACCGATCAATCGCCTGATCCTTGCGTTACTGCTGCCGTTGCTCGTGTTGATGCTGCCCGCCTTCGCCACGGCTGAGGCATTCATCACGGTCTGCGTCTCTGGCCCGCCCACCTGCGATTATGCTTCGATTCAAGCCGCCATCGATGCCGCGAATTTTGGCGATACGATTGTCGTCTCGGCGGGAACGTACACGGAGCAACTCACGCTGAAGTCGGGCGTAACGCTCACCTCGACCGACGGGCCGACGAGTACGATCGTGACGGCGTTATTCAGTCCAATCATTTCCGGCGGTCAGATCATCAGCGTTGCCGTAAACGGTCTGAGTATTCAAGGCAACTCGGCCTTGACCACACCGGTGGGTCTCGACTTCTTCAGCAGTACCCTGACCCTGTCTAACATCATCATCAGCGATTTGCAGGGTGCAACGGGCACAGCGGTTTACACGGATGGCGCAGATGCGATAGGCCTGCGGCTGACCGGCGAATCTGATCTCGTGCTCGCGAACGTGACCATTCAAAACATCAGCGGGGGAAATGGTCTGCTCGGTTCTGGCGCGACCGGTGGCGATGCATTTGGGTTGTGGGCTGACGGCGCGGGCAGTGTGTCGATGACGACTACTACGGTGCGACATGTTGTCGGCGGTAACGCGGGCACGCTCACCAACGGTCCGTTCATCTGCGAGGGCGCGGGTGGCTCGTCCTTCGGTGGTCGCGTGAGCGGTGACATCGATCTATCCATCGCCAATTCCACCATAACGGACCTAGTGGCGGGTGAACCGTGCTATGCTTACGCAATGTATTGTGTGGGATACGCAGGCCAGGTCAGCGGGATCGAAGCCAGCGGCGGCGCGTTGGTCTTATCCGATAACATCCTGTCAAACTTTGCGAGTTGGGCGGCCTGGGAGAGCGCCAGCAATTATGCCATTCATACTGTCAGCACTCGCCAGGTAAGACTTGAACGGAATCAGATTGCGGCAATGCTTGTTCACGACACATGGTCTGCCCGACATCTGGCTGCTCCGGACTCGCCCTATTGCGATCCACCGCCAGCTTCGTTCATCGACGTTGAAGCAGACGGCGGCGCTGCGCTGTACGCGACGGACAACTCGCTGCGCGATCTGACCGGCGCAGGGCTGGATGGACAGACGATCGGCCTACAGGCTACAGGAGTCACCAGCGTGACCTTGAGTCAGAACACAATAGCCAGCATCAACAGCAGCACGGGCAAAGCATCGATCGGAAGCGGTATCCGCATCGTTCAGGCGGTCACCGTTACCGTCAACGCCAACCGCATTGAGCAGTTGGTCGGCGGCAATGCGACTGAGCCGTACTACGCATCCATCGCGTCGCCGTCGGGTGGCAGTGTCGACGGCATCAATCTGCAAGATGTCGCGCACGCGACGATTGCGAATAACATTGTCTGGTCGCTGACGGGTGGCAACGGCGCACCACAGCTGTCGTTCGGGCCGATTGGCAATGGCGGCGATGCGACTGCTCTGAAGGTTGCGACCAGTTCCGCGCAGGTGTGGAACAACACGCTGGTTCAAACGACACCCGGGTACGGCGCCACAGATGGACTGACTGGCACTGCCAGCAGCATAAAGATCGGCGCGGGAACCAGCTTGTTCGCGTTCAATAACATACTGACGGGGCATGACGTGGCGATCACCGGCGCTTCAATGATCATCACCTCACAGTTGGGGTACAACGATCTATGGAACAATCACATCAACTATGCCGGTGTCGTTTCTGGCACACTTGATTTGCATGTTGATCCCCGCTTCATCGATGTCGCTCACGGCGATTTCCATCTGGCTTTCTCGTCACCGCTGGTCGATCGAGGCTTAACGCCCATTTTCCCATCCGAAGATCTTGATGGCAATCTCCGCCCGATCGATGGCAATGGCGACGGCGTGCCCATCACGGACATCGGCGCGTATGAATATCAACCGACTCCTTTGCATCGATACTACTTACCTGTTACCTTGCAGTAGAATGAATGGAGCATGTCATGACTAACACCACCGATCTCGATCGCGCCATTCGGCAACACCGCACGACGCAAGCCACCGTCACAGTGACACATCACGGAGCGCCGTTAATTGGGCAAGACGTCGTCGTGCAGCAGCGCCAGCATCGCTTTCTCCTGGGCAGCAACTGGGGCGAGCGCACCCTTGCCTGGGCGAATGGCGAATTGACCGGCCTGGA
>JAUQXD010000368.1 GCA_030834835.1 Thermoflexales bacterium
CCGATCGGCCCCGGCGGCCTGTCAGACGGCGTCTTTCCCGATGTCGATAGCGCCGTGGCCGCGGCCAAACGCGCCTTTGCCGATTTGAACGCGCTGCCGCTGGAATTGCGCGAGCGTATGGTCAACGCCATGCGGCACGCCGCCGAAGACGCCGCGCAGGTGCTGGCGCATGAAGCGTGGACCGAGACCGGTCTGGGCCGCTACGAAGACAAGATTGAAAAGAACCAGCTCAACGCCCGCAAAGCACTGGGCACGGAAGATTTGCGCACCGCCGCGTGGAGCGGCGATCACGGCCTCACCATCGTAGAGTACGCGCCCTACGGTGTCATCGGCGCGTTGACGCCCAGCACCAATCCGACTTCGACTGTTATCTGCAATTCGATCAACATGGTGGCCGCAGGCAACGCGGTGGTCTTTGGCGCGCATCCCACCGCGAAAAACTGCACAGCCCGTACGGTGCAGATTCTCAATCGGGCTATTCAATCCGTCGGCGGCCCGAAGAATCTATTAGCGACCATTGCCGATCCGACGATTGAGAAAGCCCAGGCCATCATGGCGCACAAAGATGTGCGCCTGCTCACGGTGACGGGCGGCAGCGCCGTCGTCAAACAGGCCATGATGAGCGGCAAACGCGCGGTGTGCGCAGGGCCGGGCAATCCGCCCGTGGTGGTGGACGAAACCGCGGATATTGAGCAAGCGGGACGCGACATCGTGCGCGGCGGCTCGTTCGACAACAACATCGTCTGCACCACCGAGAAAGAAACCTTCGTCGTCGAGTCGGTGGGCGACGCGCTGATCAAAGCCATGTGCGCGCATGGCGCAGTGCAGATCAGTTCGTGGCAGTTGGAGCGGCTGTGCAAGGCCGTCTTTGAAGAACAGCGCGGCCCCGGCAAGCCCGGTGTCATGAACAAGAACTTCATTGGCAAGAACGCGGCGGTACTGCTCAAAGCCATCGGCATTGACGCCGGATCGGAAGTGCGCCAGATCGTCGCCGTGGTCGATCGGCAGCATCCGCTGATCTGGTCGGAACAGATGATGCCCATCATGCCCGTCTGCAAAGTCCGATCGGCCGACGAAGCGATCGATCTGGCGGTGCAGGCCGAGCACGGTTTCCGACACACGGCCGTGATGCACTCGAAGAACCTGGATAACTTAAGCCGCATGGCGCGCGAAATCAATTGCAGCATCTTCGTCAAGAACGGGCCGTGTCTGGCCGGGCTGGGCCAGGGCGGCGAGGGCTTCTGCTCTTTTACCATTGCCAGCCCCACCGGCGAGGGCATTACGTCGCCGCGCAGTTTCAGTCGGATTCGCCGCTGCACGCTGGTTGATTCGTTTCGGATTGTGTAATATCATACTCGTATCATTTGGAATCCGTCGACAAGGAGCCTGCCATGAGTCAAGTCGGATCGCGACGCCTGACCGCCGACATCTTCTGCGACTCGCATCGCATCTCAACCCAGATGGCGCTGCGCGGCCGCGTGCTGGCCGATGTGCTGGCCGACACCAGCACGTCTTATCTGGAACTGGATATTGCCTACGTGTCGCGCATCGACCATCCCGGCGAAATCCTGGCCGACTATGCCCTGTCGATCGTGCGCAAAGACCGGTTGACGTTTGTCGTCGTGGCCTCCGGCCTGGAAATGGCCTTGAAGCAAAGCGCCACGTCCTACACCTACCGCCGCCAGTGGCCGGTGTTCGTCACGGTGCCGGGCTTTGAGATCACCGGGCAGATCGAAGCGCCGGCCAACATCGATCTGAAATCGTTGATGGCGGTGGGCGTCGATCGCTTTGTGCCAATCTTCAACGCCATGGCCACCCTGTCGATGAATCAGTCGGTCCAGTTCAGCGGCGAACTGATCCTGATCAATAAGACCGCCATCGAAGTCTTCTGCATCGGCGACAAAGCGTCGCAATGATCAATTTGCAATGATCAATGAGCAATTGTGCATTATGAATTGAGCATTGTGCATTCACTGGGAGCTGCGTATGGCCACCATTTTAGTCATCGACGACGATCTCGATCTACAGCAGATGCTGCGCCTGATGTTGCAGCGCGGCGGCCACAAGGTCATTACCACCGGCGACGGGCCGGATGGTCTGGCCAAGGCCAAAGCGATCAAACCCGACATGTCGATCGTGGACGTGATGATGCCGGGCATGAACGGCTATCAGGTCGTGCGCAAAATGCGCGAGGACCCGGAACTGGGCAAGATGGCGATTCTGATCCTGACAGCGCGCGCCCAGCCGGTCGATCGGGACGCGGCCATTGCCGCGCACGCCGACGACTACATGCCCAAGCCCTTTGCGCCCAACGAATTGCTGGCTAAAGTCAACGAACTGCTGGTCAACCGCAGCGCCTCGCAAGGCCCGGCCAGACGCACGGTGACGCTGATGTCGCTGCGCGGCGGCGTGGGCGTGACGTCAATTGCAGTGAATCTGGCGCTCGCCTCGCAGGCCAAAAATATGTCCACCTGCCTGGTCGATTTGAAACCAGGGCCAGGTCACGTGGCGCTGCAACTGCGCCTCAACGTCAAGACCACCTGGATTGACTGGTGCAACAGCGGTGAATCGACGGCGGAGAGCGTGTTGCGATCACTGTTGCCGCACGAAAGTGGCCTGGCGGTGATGGCTGCCCCGATCGTGCCGATGAATTTCCCCGCCCCCGAGCGGGTCACCACCCTGTTGGGTGTGCTGCACGAAAAATTCGCGCGCGTCGTCATCGATGCGCCCAGCCTGTGGACGGCCATTACCGCCGCCTCCGTTATCGCGTCGGACGCCGTATGGGTCGTCATCGCGCCGGAAGTCGGCTCGCTGCAATCGACCGTCGGGCTGCTGCGCGCGATGAAGACCGCTAAAGTGCCCGATGAACGCATCGAACTCATTGCCAGTCAGATTATGCCTAAACCGGGTCTGGCCCTGCCCGCGATCGAGAAGGCGCTGGGCCA
>JAUQXD010000033.1 GCA_030834835.1 Thermoflexales bacterium
AAGGACTGGCCTCGCGCGCGATTTTGCTGGACGCCGAGCAGCACGGTGAGATGGTCTACGTGCTGCCGCCGCCCATGGCGGGCTTCTTCGAATTCTCGTTGATGCGGGTGCGTGACGACATCGATCAGAAGCTGCTGGGCGAGTTGTTCTACGAGTACATTACCGTCGAAGAAGACTTCATGCGCGCCCTGCTGCTGGATGGCGAGACGCCGCTCGGCCGAACGTTCGTCAACGAACTGGCGATTGAGCAAACGAACGAACTCATTCGATCACTGGGTGAGCATCCTGAGTGGACTCTGAGCGAAGCGAAGAGGAAGTCGAAGGACGCGCGCCGCTTCGCCCCGGATGCCTCCCTGCAAATCCTTGATTACGAACGCGCCACTCAGGTAATTGAAACCGCCGAGCATATGGGCATCGGCGTGTGCTATTGCCGCCACAAGGCGCAGCACGCCGGTCATGCGTGCTCAATGCCCCTGGAAATTTGCATGACCTTCGGCGGGACGGCCGACTCGCTGATTCGCCACGGCTACGCGCGCCGCGTGGACAAAGTCGAAGGGCGTGATCTGCTGCAAAAAGCCTATGATTTGAATCTGGTGCAGTTTGGGGACAACGTGCGTGAGGGCGTGGCCTTCATTTGCAACTGCTGCGGCTGTTGCTGCGAAGCGATGATTGGCTTGCGCAAGTTCGCCGTGGAGATGCCGATCCATTCCGGCAACTTCATCCCGCGCATCGTGAATGAAGTCTGCAATGGCTGCGGCAAATGCGCCAACATCTGCCCCGTCGAAGCGATGACGCTGGTCTCGGCGAATGATCCGCACAAGCCCAACAAGCGTAAGGCCAAACTCGACGAAGACGTGTGCCTGGGCTGTGGCGTGTGCGTACGCGTCTGTCCGACCAGGGGCATTTTGCTTGAGGCGCGTGCCGAGCGTGTCATCACGCCCGTGAACTCACTCCACCGCATCGTGTCGATGGCGATTGAACGCGGCCATTTTCAGGACTTGCTCTTCGACAATCAGGCGTTGTTCAGCCATCGAGCGATGGCCGCGGTCCTCGGTGCGCTCCTCAAACTCCCGCCGATCAAACAGGCACTGGCGAGCCAGCAAATCAAGTCGCGCTATCTTGGACAGTTGTCGAAGCGTGTGCGCGTGTAGTCCGGTAAACTCTGCTACAATTACTCCATCATACACGGCACGACTGCCTGGCGACAAATCTGCGCCGGTGTTGCGGGCTGAAGCCGCGCGGCGCAGCCGATTGAAACAGGAGAGTTGAATGGCCAAAGACGATTTGCTGGCGACGGTGCTTCACACGATCGATCTGGTGAACTATCAGGACGGCGCGGTGGTCAGCCGCACGTTGATCAATCAGAAGACGGGCACGGTGACATTGTTCGCGTTTGACGCGGGGCAGGAACTGAGTGAACACACTGCGCCCTATGATGCGCTGGTGCAAGTGCTCGACGGCGAGACGCGCATCACCATCGCGGGGCAGCCGTTCGATCTCAAGACGGGCGATCTGATCATCATGCCCGCGGACCAGCCGCACGCGGTGAGCGCGACGACAAAATTCAAGATGGCGCTGACGATGATTCGATCGTGACGAGTGACGAGTGATGAGTGAGACGATTCCGCTGCAACGCAAACCGCCGGACCCCAATACCTTGCGCGGGCTGGTGTTTGCGGCAACCGGCTATGACGTGCGGCGCTGCGGGCGCTGTTCCTATTGCGTCAAGCATGCCCGGCCGGATGAAGAAGACCTGAGTCTTGAGATGCTGCTGCAATTAGTGTTGCAGAACGATGATGAAGTCCTGACCAGCAAAACACTGTGGTCGGACGGCGTGTTGACGCGCGTGCGCAACATGTGCATCAGCACGATGGATATGCCCGCGATAATGCAGGCCCTGCGCGACGAGGCCCGCAAGCGCGGACTGGTGCCGGCTCAAACCACGGGTTAGCGACGTACCCCGATCATCCGTTTCAGTGCAGCGACTAGGCGAATGAAGCGGCCGTTTTCGTAGGCCCGCACCAATTGGGTCAGTCGCTGGTTCTCGACTTGCAGCTGTTGGGTTTCCGCGGCGCGGTCACGCAGGACTTGATTCCAGCGTAGGGCCTGCCACACAGCGAACACGCCATTTAAGTCGGGGGCCTGGGCTGTATCTTGAGTTTCAAAGGCTGTCTGAATCGCGTGGAGCACCGCCGGCTGATCGGCTTTGGCGGCAATGACCAACTGCCGATAGCTGGGCAGTTGATGATCGCGCCAATAGGCTTGATGATTGTAGAAGCGATCCAGATCGTCGGTGATGGCCTGGCCGCCGGCCACCCGTTGCAACTCGTGCTTGATGAGCATGAACGGCAGCCAGTGATGAATGTAGCCGCTGGGGATGATCAGCGTCTGAGGGTCGGGTCCTAAGGCGTGCCGGGTTTCTTCAGTGTCCGGCAGGCCATTCTGCAAATGCTCGGTCAAAAAGCGATGATGCACACCAGCCACATTGACCAGATAATCATTCAACAGGCGCTCGGCGGTCTCGTTGTAGCCGTTGGCGAACGGGCCGGTCAGGATGACGTAGCAGCTGGCAACCCGGCGCAGTTCCGTCAGAAAGGCCGCGCGACGATCGGCTGGCACGTGTTCCAGGGTATCGACGGTGATGACCACATCGAAACTGGCATCAGACAGCGCCAGACGTGAGCCGTCCGTTTGCAGTTGAACGCCTGAACCTAGCTCCAGATTGGCCGTAGTGACTTGGTCTGCCGGCAAAAAGCGTTGAGACAGCGGTGTACCGCCGACATCCAGTACGCGCAGCGCCGCGTGTTGCAATTGTACCCGCACAGTGTCCACAGCAAGCCGGATGTCTTGGTAGCGCTGATACTGGTCAAAAGGATGATCGAGTAGGTCGGTTGCCCGATCGTCTGGCAGCAAGTGCGTCATAAATCTCCTATTCTGGCTCAATTTCGGGCCATAGTATACCAGCTAACAAGGAAACTCAAAACATGAAACTAGCTTTAAGCGGTAAAGGCGGCGTAGGCAAAACGACGTTGGCGGCGTTGCTGGCGCAAGCTTATGCGGACATGGGCCGCAATGTGCTGGCCGCCGATGCCGATCCGTCGCCGTGTCTGGCGGGCGCGCTGGGCTTTCCGGCCGAACTGCGCGCAAAGCTGCATCCGATTGCCGAGATGGACGAACTGATCGAGGAACGCACCGGCGCGAAGCCCGGCACACGCGGCGGCTTCTTCACGATTAACCCGCGCGTCGACGACATCCCCGATCGGTTTGCGGTGGCCCATCGCGGCGTGCGCCTGCTGGAAATGGGTTCAGTCGATCTGGGCGGCTCCGGCTGCATTTGCCCGGAAAGCGCCATGCTGAAGACGCTGTTCACCCATCTCATGTTTCGCAAGGAAGACGTGCTGATTATGGACATGTACGCGGGCGTGGAACATCTGGGCCGCGCTACCGTCGATTTTGTCGATGCAATGGTCGTCGTCGTGGAACCCACTCGTCGGAGTTTAGGGACGGCGGCGCAGATCAAACAACTCGCCAACGACATCGGCCTGACCCGATTGTGGCTCGTCGGCAACAAAGTCCGCAATGAAGACGAGGCCGCTTTCCTGAAGGCCGAGACGCCCGGCCTGCCCGTGCTGGGCTTCCTCAGCGCGAATTTGCTGGTGCAGGAAGCCGATCGGTTGGGCGTGGCCGTGTATGATTACGTGCCCGCCCTGCGCGCGTCCGCGCAACACATGGCGAAGACGTTAGAGGAACAGATCGCCGATCGGGTGTAGAGCGAGCGCCATAAGTGTTGAAGACACGGAGACGCCCCCTCCGTGTCTTTGTGTCTGTGTGATAACGGCGTCATCGAAAGTGACAGGTGGCTTTGAGTTCATGAGTAAACGTGATCGATTGGTTGGTTTCTTCATTGCAGCCGCACTGCTGGCGGCTTGCGGCCGCTCGGCGTTGGCGCCCGCGACGCGCACGGCTGTTCCGATCTTCACGCCCGCGCCGACGATCACAGCTTTGCCAACCGCGACGACCACACCAACCGCGACGCCTGAGCCGACAGTGACATCGACGCCTGAGCCAACCGCGACCGCGATTCCGCCGACCGACATTCCACCGACAGACATCCCGACGGCAACGCCTGAAATCGTGTTGACGCCTGTTCCGATCGATCCTCAGATCGGGCAGCACCCGTATTCGATGACGCTGCAAACGGTGAGCACCGGCGGCGTCACACAGCCATTTACCATGGGTTTTCTGCTATACTTGCCGCGCGCCTACGGGCAAGACCCGGCGCAGACATGGCCGTTGATTTTGTTCCTGCACGGCTCCGGGGAGAATGGCACTGATCCGGAATTAGTGGCGGCCACCGGCTTGCCGGAATTGTTGATCGGCGACGCGGACTATCCGTTTATCGTGGTGTCGCCGCAAGCGCCGGAAGACGCCGTGTGGTGGGGGACCGAACTCGATCGGGTGGCCGCTTTGCTGGACTACGTTCAGGCGAATTTCGCAGTCGATTCCAGACGAGTGTACCTGACCGGCTTAAGCATGGGCGGCTTTGGCGCATGGGCGATGACTATCCGGTATCCCGATCGCTTTGCGGCCGTAGTGCCCATCGCGGGCGGCTGGAACTCCGAAAACGATTCGATTCCGAGGAATATCTGTGACATCAAAGACGTGCCCATCTGGGCGTTTCACGGCGAACAGGATGACATCGTGCTGCCGAAGAAATCGCAATTGATGGTTGACGCGTTAAAGAAGTGCGGCAGCGACGTGAAGTTCACGCTGTATCCAGAGGCCGATCATCGCGAGTCGTGGGCCATCGCCTACAGTGATCCAGCCCTGTTCGAATGGTTGTTGGCGCAGCAGTTGCCTTAGACCGGGAACAATTGGCAATGACCAATTAACAATGACGAATGACCAATGACGACGGACGCTGAATGATGAACGGCCATCGCCTGTCTTCCGTCTATGGGAGTGAATGATGACAATAACGATTGCATTAGCGGGCAAAGGCGGCGTGGGTAAGACCACGATCTCCGCAATGGTGATTAAGTATCTGAGCGAGTCGCAGCCGGGCGCGGTGCTGGCGATCGATGCCGATCCCAGCAGCAACCTCAACATGGTGCTGGGTCTCGATCTGGATTGGACCGTCGGCGACATCCGCGAGGATATGCTGGCGCAGGTGAAGGAATCGCTGCTGGGCACGGGCGCGGCGATGGGCGCGCTGCCGGGCGGCACCTCCAAACGCGACTATCTGGACTATCACGTGCGATCGTCGCTGGCCGAAGGCGGCAAGTTCGATCTTATCGCGATGGGGCGCGGCGAGGGGCAAGGCTGCTACTGCGCAGTGAATCATAACCTGCGCGAGGTCATCGACGCCTTGAGCAAAAATTACGCCTATGTCGTCATTGACAATGAAGCAGGCATGGAGCACCTCAGCCGCCGCACCACGCGCGATGTACAGCACTTGCTCATCGTCACTGATCCCACGCAGCGCGGCATCGTGGCTGCGGAGCGCATCGCGGGCTTCCGCAAGGAACTGGACATTCACATCGACAACTCGTATCTGATTCTGAATGACCTGACGGGCGATGTGCCCGCGCCGTTGATGGCGCGCATTCAGCAGCTGGATATTCCGCTGTTGGGTACCGTGCCGCACGACGAGGGCGCGAAAGAATTTGAATTCAGTGCGCGGCCGCTGGTGGAACTGGGTAATGAGTCACCGTTGTATCAAGCGGTGGCGAAGATGATGCAGCAGATTTTGTAAGGGCGATCCTTGCGGTCGCCTTGGGCGAGGGCAAGCCTCGCACCTACAGTTCCTCAAACATCCGCTTGTCGCGATTCTTGCGGCACTTGAACGGATCGAAGATGCGGCCGTTCATGGCGATGTAAACCCCATTGGGCAGCGACGACACTGCACCCACCGCCACACCCACGTTGAACACCGCATCGCTGGATTTGAAGCGCGCGGGTTCCATCGCGCCGGTCAAGACGATGCACTTGCCGGGAATACCGCTTAGTCTCCTGGCTGTGTCGATCATCGTGTCCGTGCCGTGCGTGAGGATAATCTTCGCGCAGGGATCAGCCACGACGTGCTCGAGCACCAACTGTCGATCGGCGTCATTCATGTCCAGACTGTCTTTGCGCAACAGCGATTCAACTTCGTACTCAAAGGCGATCGGCAGCGCGTCGAGAATTTCCTGAGCATTGGGCACGCCCACCTGATACTCGCTTAGCTGGTCGAAATAGACTTTGTCGATGGTGCCGCCGACAGCGAAGATTTTGATTTTCATGACAGCTAACCTCGCTTAAGAATGTCGCCGGTTTGCGCCAGCGTATCGATCACGCGCTCGGCGATCTCGATCGTGGTTGATCCCAGTCCGCAGCTGGGCGCGATCAAACTCCGCTGGGCCAGCTCAGCCGATCGGATGGTGACGCCCCGCGCCCCCGCTTTAGTCGAGATTAGATCGAACCCGGCGCGCAGTTTATCGGCCAATGATTGCGCGGTGACCTGCGTGATCAACTCGTTATTCGGCACGATGCCCCACGCGATCGATCCGCCGCGATCCACAAAGGCGCGCACTTCGTCGGGATAAAGCGCGAGGTGTTCGATGAACCCGTAAGCGTCGAGATTGAGAATATCCAGTTTGGTCGCCAACAACACCGACCAATCAGTGTTGCCACAGCAGTGCACCCCGGCCAGTGCGCCTTCGGCGTGAATGGCCTCGAAGACTTCGTCGAGATAGGCGATGACTTGCTCGCGGCTCAGGCTGACGAAGGCCGAACCAAACGACACGAGGTATGGCTCATCGACGAAGATGATGACGCCCTCGCGCGCGGTCTTGAGCTGCCGCACCTGCCAGCGCGCATTCATGGCGAGTTGCTTCACGATGGGGTCGGCAAGTTGCTCGTCGTACAAGCCCGATCGCAAATTTTGATCGATCACGGTCAGCCCAAAACTGATGGGGCCGGTGACCTGGCCTTTGGCCCACGCGCCGGGCGTTGAGCGCAGCGCGTCCAACATTGCGTAAAAGCCGGCGGCATAATCAGGCGGCAAAGCGAATGAATCAACATCGTCGGCGATGTAGCGCGCGTAGAATTCTTCCAGCGCGGGCGATAAATCCTGCGCGGTGTTGAAGGTCACTTTTTCGGCGGCGTCATCAACGACGATGCCGGGCAGGCCAAAGGTGTACTGCGTATACATGTTCTCGCGAAAAGTGCGGCGCGGCAGCTGCGGCCAGACAGGCACGTCGCAGGCGGCGATGAGGCGACGGCTGATGGCCGCGCCGTCGAGATGGGGAAAGCTGCCGACGAGGGCGGTGGCAAAGGGTGGCAGATCAGACATGTTCGAGACTCCTTGGAATCGAGTGGGGCAATGATACCACGAGCGGGTGTGGTAGACTGTTGGC
>JAUQXD010000369.1 GCA_030834835.1 Thermoflexales bacterium
TACGTTTGTTGGAGAGGTGCTATGGGCGATAATGCCGCGCGGCGCTTCCTGAAAATGATCCGGCGGCAGCCAGTGATCTTCGGGGCCGACGAACTGTTCGAAAAAATACCACGTACGCCGCGCCAGTGTGCGCAGCCGCGCGGTCTCGTCAACAGACAGCGGATCGGGGGCGTGATCGATCGGGCGGCTGATCCACCACGCAATCACGGGCGAAAGAAGCCACACGCTCAAGAGCGGCAGCGCCGCCAACAACGCAGCGGGATCGATCACGCTGATTAACGCAGTCAGTGCGCCGATCGAAATTATCGCCCCAAGAATCTGATTGAGTGTCACGCCGCTCGCCGAGGCGCGAATCGTTTCAGCGTAGCTGGTCCATTGCAGCAGGTGTTTGCGCGTGACGAATAAGCGCACGAGCGTGGTCGCGATGCCGCCGAGCGTGAGCAGGGTCTCGTAGAGAATAAACGCCAGCGCCAACACCCAACGCACGAAGCCGGTTTCAAACGCGCGGTAGACCTGCCGCCACGGACTCCCGCTTACGGCTTGAACCACGCCGAGTACTAAACCGGTAAGCACCGGCACGGCCAGGGTCAAGGCGCCGGCCAGCGTCCACACCACCGGCGAGCCGGGCAACCACAGCCAACCGGCCACAAATAACATGAGCAGAGCCGGCGCCAGCAGACTGCGGCGCAGATTGTCCAAAATTTTCCAGCGGCCGATGATGGACAGATCATTCGGGATCGTGCCCTTATTGACCGAAGGAACCCGCGGCAAGAGCCAGGGTAGCAACTGCCAGTCGCCGCGAATCCAGCGGCGCGCCCGGCGCAGATAAACAAAGTAGTGCGGGGGATAGTCTTCGTACAAGACGACGTCGGTTACCAGACCGACGCGCCCGTGAATGCCTTCAATCAAATCGTGACTGAGTAAAGCATTTTCCGGCATCCGCCCGGCGAGGCTGCGTTCGAAGGCATCCACATCATAGATGCCCTTGCCGACGTAACTGCCTTCGCCAAACAAATCTTGATAGGCGTTCGATACCGCGCGGGTGTATAAATCCAGGCCGACATCGCCGGCAAAGATGCGCGTGAAGCGCGAGCGATTAACACTGGTGGATGTGATCTCGATGCCGGGTTGCAGCAGCGTGTACCCGGCGATGACGGCCCCGCTGCGCGGATCAAACTCGGCCCGATTGAGCGGATGCGCGAGCGTGGCGACCAGGCGGTGCGCGGCTTCACGCGGCATCAGCGTATCGGCATCCAGCGTGATGACGTACCTGATCTCACGCAGCACATCGAGGTCGCCGATCTGCACGCTGAAGGCTGTTTTTGCGCCGCCGCGCAGCAGCCGATTGAGTTCGTGCAATTTGCCGCGTTTGCGCTCCCAACCCATCCAGCGCTCTTCGTGCGGATTCCATTTAGGATCGCGATGAAAGAGATAAAACGGCCCGAACGTTTCGCGGTGATATTGCTCGTTGAGCGCGTTGATGCCGGCGATGGCCTGCGCCACCAAAGGATCAATGTCGGAAGTGGGGGGATGCAGCGTATCGGGCAAATCAGTGAGCAACGCAAAATACAGGTGCGCGTCCTGACTGCGCAGAAAAGTCAGTTCCACCTGTTTGAGCAGTGATTTCACTTCGGCTGCGCTGGACAACAGCGAAGGAATGACGACCAGGGTCTTGCACCCGGCCGGGATGTTCTCCTCAAAATCCATCTTGGGCAAAACGCGCGGCGGAATGACGAGCGTGATGATCCAATTGATCAGACTTACGGACACCGTCAGCGCCGGAATAAGCAACAACAGCCCGGCCGCCAGTTCTTGCCACAAACTCGCGCCAGCGTCGCGCGCATACAGGACGCCGCCGAGCACAACGACGAAGGTGATTAAGCCGATGCTGCCCAGATACACCGGCGTCGGATGATCCAATGCCCCGCGGCGAATGCGGGAGATCAGCGGCACCCGATAGCCCACGCGCGCGTCGAGCTGCGCGCGGCCCGCATCGAGCAGATAGTAGCCGACGTGTGCGGTTCGTGGTGTGACTGGCGGTGAAGGTGTCCGGGCAAGGTCAATCGCCTGACGAGCCACGGCTTGCTCATCCTGGCCGGTGGCCCGCGCCACCTTCTCGATTACTTTGCGATAGCGATCACGAGTCTCCTGATCCATTCTGGCATAAACGTGCACCGGATCGTCGCGCAGAATGTGTTCGACGCGGCTGACGCTTTCAAAAAAGTCATCCCAATCCAGGGTAGCCAGCAGGCGCAGACTGGTAATGCAGTTGGCGACTGTCTCATCACCGGTGATTGCCTGGGGCAAAGTCAACGTAGGCAGCGAACTGGCCCGGGGCAGATCGGTAATGCGGCTGACGCTTTGCGCCAGGAATTCGACCAGCCCCAGGCGGAGCATCACGGGCAGCGCCCACAATTCGCCCGTGGTCAGGGACGCGAAGTTCTGATACAGCTGCACAAAGCGCGTGATGTGAACCAGATCGAGTCGCGCCCGGTACATCACGATCAATTTTTGCGCGAGGGCATAAATCCGTGGATAACCCGGCAGCGGCCCGGCATCGCGCCCGGGCAACTGGCGATAGAAACTGGCCGGCATATCCTCGCGGATCTGGCGGCAGGTTTGCTGGACCAGATAGAAATTATCCGGGAGCCACTCGGCGGCCTCGGACAGCGATTGGGGATTGGACCCGGACTGCAACTGCCGCGTCGCGGCGCGAAACAATGCTTCCTGAGCCTTCAAATAATCGGGCAACGGAAAGGACGGATTTGCCATGCGCTATGGCCCTCTGGGTTCGTCGGCCGACATGCCGATTGAGGCAGGTGCTGTTTGAGCCTGCGAACTATCTTGCATGATGATCAGCGGCGTCGTGCCATACGCGATCAAGTTGCTGACCACATCGCCATACAACCCGGGGGTTTGACCGGAGACGCCATGCGCGCTGAGCAGCACCAGGTCCGTTTTCTCTTGCGCGACCAATGTATGCAGCGTGGCGGCGAGGTGCTCGCTGACGAGGACGCGCGTTTCAACTTCGCCCGCTATCCGCGACCGCAGTTGATCCAGATACAGGGTCGCCTCAGTCTGATTGCGCGCCACGAGCTGGTCTGCCAGTTCCACATCCTC
>JAUQXD010000370.1 GCA_030834835.1 Thermoflexales bacterium
TCCCCGAGAAACGGATGCGACTCAATCATTGGCTGGGAACACTACATCGATCGGGACAGGGCGCATGAACATTTTGTTGGTTGCGCCGATGCCCCCGCAGCCTGAGGCGACTGGCGCTATTCCGCTGGTCCTGTACGCTCAATTGACGGGCTTGATGGCGCATCATACCGTCACGCTGGTAACAGTAGCGGGGCCTGATCGATCGGAGTGGGCGGCGCTCGATCGTCTGCAACTCATGGGCGTGGATGTTCAGGCCGTGCGTCGATCAGAACCACATGGTCTGGCGCGCTGGCAGCGCCGATGGCGCTGGGCCAGCACCTGGTTAAAGGGCAAGATTCCGTGGCGCACGATCTGGTTTTGGGAACCGGAATTGCAGTACATTTTGGATCGTCTCTTTGCGAAGCGATCATTTGATCTGGTCATCGTCGAAGACAACGCGATGGGCATCTATCAGTATGGCACAGCGACGCCCGTGATCTTCACCGAACACGAAGTGCGCCGACCAAGGCCTATCAACTGGCACGCCGGATCGCCGTCGAACTGGCTGCGGTGGGCTTTCGGCGAAGCCGATTGGCAGCGCTGGCGAAAGTATCAGTCGTCGGTCTGGCGTAGGTTCGATCGCATCCAGGTATTCACGCCGCGTGATGCGGAGTCCGTGGCCGCACTTGCACCGGATCTGGCTAAGCGCGTGCGCGTCAATCCCTTTGGCGTTGAGCTGCCTGCGCCACTCGATGCAGACTTGGAAGGACCGGGCACTGTGCTGTTTGTCGGCAACTTCACGCATCCGCCTAATGTGGATGCCGCGCTGTGGCTGGGCCATGACATCATGCCGGCCCTGCGCAAATGTTATCCGGGTGCGCGTTTAATGCTGGTCGGCATCTATCCGCCGAAAGCAGTGCAGGCGCTGGCGTGCGAGGACATTCTAGTAACTGGGGCTGTCCCGGAGATCGAACCGTACTTTGCGCGGGCGGCCGTGGTCGTCGCGCCGCTGCGGATCGGCGGCGGGATGCGCATGAAAGTGTTGCAAGCGCTGGCGTTAGGCAAAGCCATCGTCACCACGCCGCGCGGAGCCGACGGATTGAGGGTTGGCGAGCAACCGCCTCCGCTCCTCATTGCGGAGAGCGCCGAAGCGATTGCGGCAGCGACTGCCTCGTTGTTGGCGTCTTGTGAGACACGTCGCTCACTTGGAGATCAGGCGCGTGCCTTCGTCATCGAAAACTTTAGCGCCCAGGCTTATGCACGCCGCATCGAGGCCACTTATGCCGAACTGCAATCGAAACGCTGATCAGGTAACATATGACTGCGATGCTTTACGTGAGCGTTATCATTCCCACTTATAACCGCCGCGACTCGGTGGAGCGCGCTTTGCGTGCGCTGGCCCATCAAACACTGGCGCCTGAGACTTACGAAGTTATTGTCTCGATCGATGGCTCGCAAGACGGTACACGCGAGATGGTGGCGGATTTCTCAGCGCCCTATCAGTTGGGCAGTGTGTGGCAATCCAATCAGGGACGCGCCGCCGCCTGCAACGCCGGCCTTCGAATCGCTCAGGGTGAAGTGCTGGTGATTCTGGATGACGACATGGAGCCAGCGGCCGATTGTCTGGAACGTCATTGGCGCGCACACCCGATCGGTTCACGCTTCGGCATGATGGGCGCGGTACCGATGTATTGCGAGAATACGGATCCGCCCGTCGCTGCCTATGTCGCCGCGAAGTTCAATCGGCATCTGGCTAACCTGGCCCGATCGAATCATCAATTGACCTTGCGTGATTTCTACAGCGGTCATTTTTCCATCCGCCGTGACGTGCTCATGGAAGTCGGCCTCTTCGATGAAACCTTCCGAATTTATGGGAACGAAGATTTAGAGCTATCGCTGCGCCTGACGAGATCGGGCGTGACGTTGAGGTATTCTTCAGAGACATTGGCCCATCAGCACTACGCAAAAGACTTTGCGGGGCTGGCGCGAGATACCATTGCCAAAGGCTGGACAGCAGTCCTGCTGGCAAGCAAACATCCCGAAGCTTTGCCCGACCTTCAGTTGAGCGCGTATGAGCAAGGTTCGTGGCGATGGCGATTGGCGCGGACCGGCCTGTTGACGTTGAGTCGCTGGTGGTCGTCAACACCGGATATAGTGATCGCCCTGGTGCAATGGTTTGAGCAGCTTCAGGTAAAACGACTTCATCTGTACTATCGTTTCGTGCTGGATTATCTGTATTGGTTGGGCGCACAGACGGCACTGCGTGAGAATCAGCGTTCGGGCCATGGCCTTACTGCGCTGGTTAGCAGACGTGAAACATGACGCGCACGGTTGTCCATTTTACGGATAGCAACGGCTTCGGCGGCGCTGAGCAAGCCTTGCTAATTTTGATGGCAGGGCTTAAACGCGAAGGTTGGCGTCCCGTGCTCATGTATCATGCGTCGCCGGGCATCGCGCCGTTGATCGCAGGCGCGGCTCAGCTGGACGTGGAACTGTGGCCCGTGCCACGCATGCCCGATGGCCTGCGGGGCGCACGCCGGGTATGGCCGTTTTCTCGCGAATTGCGCGCCCGTGGGCCGGATGTCTTTCATGCGCATCTCACCTGGCCGCTGGCTTGCAAGTTCGGTCTGGTGGGCGCGCTTCTAGCGCGTGTCCCCGCGATTGTGGGGACCGTGCAGTTGTACGTCGAGTTTCCCCTCGACGCATCCATCTTCGTGCAACAACGCTTGATCGTGGCGGGCGTTGGCCGCTACGTTGCGGTGTCACACGAAGTAGCCCGGCGCGTGATTCGTAAGCTGCGGTGGCCTGCTCAAAAGATTCAAGTGATCCACAACTGTGTTTCAGTCACGACTGAGTGCGCACCGCATCATCCGATTGAACGAACAGGCCGACCGATTGTACTGACCGTCGCGCGACTCGATGAGCAAAAAGGACATCGTTACCTGTTAGAAGCGGCGGCGCAAGTGCCAGAGGCGCAATTTGTGCTGGCGGGTGATGGGCCATTACGGGCTTCACTTGAGGCGCAAGCCCGATCGCTCGGCGTGGAAGAGCGCGTGAAGTTTTTAGGCTACCGCAGTGATGTTGCCGATTTACTGGCCCACTGTGATGTGTTCGTTTTGCCATCGCTGTATGAAGGGCTGCCACTCTCGATCCTTGAAGCGATGTCCGCCGGAAAGCCGGTGATCGCGACGGACATTGGCGGCACGGATGAGGCGGTGATCGCTGGTGAGACGGGCCTGCTCGTCCCGTCCGCCAACCCGGCTGCGTTGGCAGTGGCGATTCGATCGATCTTGACGGATCGGCCGCTGGCGCAGCGCCTGGCCGCAGCCGGTCGCGCTCGAGTTGAGCAGGAATTTTCGGCGGCGAAGATGGTTCAGCAAGTGATCGCTGTGTATGATGAACTGCTTGCCAAACGCAAGGTCGCTAATGGCCGCCACTAATCGCCTGGATGAAGCGGCGACCAATCGGACGTTGCGCCGCGCCGATTGGCGTTTTCTGCTGCCGAATCCTCAGCCGGTAAGAAGCATCTGTTTTGCCGATGGCCTGTTAGCGCAAGCGGTCGCCGCCATTTCAGCTGATGTGATCGAATCGGCAACTCGTGCGAGCGGTGACTGTGATCTGGCTGTCGCGCGCAATCCTAATCGGCCGACACTGCAAGCGGCCTGGGCGGCGCTGCGTCCGGGCGGCGCGTGCTATGTGGAATGGACCTCGCCGTTGATGGGTGGGCCAGTGAAGATACGCCAGCGTTTAGAAGCGATCGGCTTCACGCAGGTAGCCTGTTACTGGCCGTGGCCGCTGCCCGATCGCGCTTCAACGCTCTACTGGCTGCCGATCGAGTCGCCACACGTCATTCAATATTTACTGGCGAATCGAGTGCGTGGTCATGGGCTGATAAACCGCGTCGGAAGCAAATTGCTCGAAGTGGTCTGGCGCGTGAGCTTAAGCCTGCGTTTATTAGTACCGCTGTCCGTTATCGCGCGGAAACCGCCCGTGGCCGATGATACTGTGCTTGATGTGATCCGGTCGGGCTGGAACGGTTGGAGTTCAGATCCGTTGCCGCCATGTCTCGATTGGCTGTTGTTGACGGGCGGCGCGAAACCGACCAACAAAGTGGTGGGGTTGGTCTTTGCCGAATCCGATCGATCTCCCCGGCTGATCGTCAAGCTGGCGCGGGTCGCAGAGTCAACGGCGGCGCTCGATGGTGAAGCGGCCAACCTGCGGGCCGTTCAGGCCTTGCGGCCCGATCGGGTGCGCGGTGTTCCGCAGGTTTTGTTTTTGCAGAAATGGGCGGGGCAGATCGTGTTGGGTGAGACTGCCCTCATCGGTCAGCCATTGTATACGATGCTTCGACGTGATTCCTGCCGCGATCTGGCGCTGAAAGTGACCGATTGGTTAGCGGCCTTAGCCGAACCTGCAACAGCGCGCCCCCGTTCTGAGTGGTGGGATCGATTGATCGAGACCACCGTCGGCGAATTTGAACAGAACTTTGGGGAGGTGATCGATCCGGCCAGGGTGCAGGCGACCCGCGCCAGACTGGCGACGCTGGGTGACTTGCCGCTGGTCTGTGAACAGCGGGATTGCTCACCATGGAACGTGCTAATCGACAACGACGGTGAACTGGTGATACTCGATTGGGAATCGGCCGAGCCGCGCGGCTTGCCGCTGCTTGACCTGGTCTACTTCCTGACGTATCTGATCTTTTTTCTCGACGGTGCGATGGAATCACAGCGCTTCACGGAGTCGTATCGCGCCGCGCTTGATCCGGCCACTTTCACCGGACGCATCGTGGCCGAATGTCAACAGCGTTACCTGGCCCGCGTGGGTCTTGACCCGAGCGTGCTGCGCCCGCTGCGCTTGCTGACGTGGCTGATTCACTTGCGCGAATATGGGCGGGTTACGACCGGGCGCGCCGGTCAGCCCGATCCGAATGACCGGGGCGGCCTGTTCGTGCGTTTATGGGAAGAGGAACTGTCGCATGTCAACGTTGCTGAGTAAATTCAATCAGCTGGTGATCGGGCCGTCGGGGCGGGCACGATCCAATCAGCAGCGACTTATGCGCCGCCTGATGCGTCCCGCCTGGCTGGGCACGCTGCGGCGGACAACGCCGTTGAGTGATTACTGGGGTTACGATCGGGGCACGCCGATTGATCGGTACTACATCGAGCGTTTTCTTGACGAGTGCCGCGGCGATATTCGCGGGCGTGTTCTGGAAGTGAAAAATAGCGATTACACTCAGCGCTTTGGAACCGGGGTCATGCACTCGGATGTGCTGGATATTGATCCCGCTAATCCGCACGCCACGATTGTGGTTGATCTCGCTGCGGCCGATTGCATTCCTGCGGACACTTTTGATTCTATTATTCTAACGCAGACGCTTCAATACATTTATCGGCCGAACGCAGCTATTGCGCAGGCCTGTCGCATATTGCGCCCGGGCGGCGTTCTCCTGATGACGGTGCCCGGCATTATCAAGATGGATCCTAATTTTGTAGGCACTGATTACTGGCGTTTTACCGCGGACTCTTGCGCAGCGCTGACGGGCGAGGTGTTTGGTGCGAAGCAGATCAGAGTTCGCACTTACGGCAACGTCTTGACCGCCATCGCGTTCCTGACCGGCCTCGCCCATGAAGAACTATCGCCACGCGAACTCGACTCGGCTGATCCGGCCTATCCGGTTGTCATTGCGGTGCGGGCTGTCAAGCCTGACGAGAAGGCTGCGCGTTCATGACTATGGCCTTGCCCGCTACCTCGCTCATCATCTGCACGCGCAATCGTCCTCAACTGCTGAGCGATACGGTCGATTCGGTGCTGGTCGGTCATGAGGTTCCCACTGAGATCGTCATCATCGATCAGAGTGCGCAACCCCATTCGATTTTGGCGACACTCAAACCCGATCGCGCCTGTGCGATTCACTACGTGTGGTCTCACTCGGTGGGATTAAGCCGCGCGCGTAATGAAGGTCTGGCCGCGGCACACTATGAGTGGATCGCCATCATCGACGACGACATGTACGTCCAGCCCGATTGGTTTGGCACGTTGATGCGAACACTGATCGAGGCTGGCCCACGGGCTGTAGCAACGGGCCAGGTGCGGCCATCGGCATCCGAAGTAGCGGGCGGGTTTGCGCCCTCCACGATCGAAGATCAGACGCCGGCTGTCTATCAGGGCCGCGTCTTGATCGAGGTTTTGAATGCAGGCAACATGGCGCTGCATCGTTCGATGATCCAGAACGTGGGCTGCTTCGACGAGCGCCTCGGTGCTGGATCAGTCTTTCGCAGTGCGGAGGATAATGACCTGGGCTATCGATTGCTGGAAGCCGGCTATCGTGTTTTGTATGTACCCGAGGCGATCGTCTATCATCGTGCGTGGCGATCCAGCCGTGAGTATGTGCCACTGCGGTGGAGTTATGGATTTGGTCGGGGCGCTTTTTTTGCCAAGCATTTGAGCTGGCATGATCGATTCATGCTGCGCCGAATGCTGACGGCGTTTGGTCAATACTTTGGTCGTCTGGTCCGCTACGTGCTGGTGCGATCGCGCCGGCAAACGATCGGCGATGCCGTCTTCATTCTGGGCATGTTTTCAGGGAGCATGAAGTGGTTGCTGACACAGACCCGATCCAACTAAGCGTCATCATCTCAACGTATAATCGGGCCAATCGTTTGCGAAGCTGCCTGGCATCGCTTAACCGA
>JAUQXD010000371.1 GCA_030834835.1 Thermoflexales bacterium
ACGGCCGACCACATCGCAGACCGACTCGCCCTAGACTTGTTCCGCGAGGCCGCCGCCCAACCGCGAGCTTCGACCCTGAGTTTCTTGCACAGCGCGAGAGCAGGAGCGTGAACGTGTCGGTAATCATGCTACAGTGTCGAATTATTCCACATTACCCCACTCAAAGGCGGATAACATGGACTATCGATCTTGGCGCTGTTAGTATAGACGCCCTCGCGCCCCGCGTCAAAGCCAATCAATACCGCAGCTCACGCACGTCGGGGTCGGCCAGCAAGGCAGTGGTCAGGCGATCGTGATTGTCGAGCGTGCCGCGTGTGTCCCACTCGACGTGCAAGCCGCCGTCGCGCTTGTAACGCCGGTGGCGCAGCACCGCCACACCGTAGTGTTTGATCTGGTTGTCCAGTTGCTCGAACTTGCCGTCGCGATCGACGTGCACCACATCATAGGTGCGCGGTTCGATCGCGGCCTGATCGATTAGATTGTCGAGCCAGGTAAACAGCCACAGGACGACGATCACGGCGACGCCAAACACCCCGGCCAACACGTACTCGCCGTAGCCAACCGCCAGGCCCAGCGCTGCCGATACCCAGATGGTCGAAGCCGTCGTTAAGCCCCGCACGCGGCCTTCCTCGCGCATGATCACACCCGCGCCCAGGAAGCCTACGCCGCTAATGATGTTGGCGGCGATGCGGCTGTCGCCAAAGCGCAGTGAGATGATGGTGATCAACGTCGCGCCGACGCAGATCAAAATGATCGTGCGCAGACCGGCGGCCTTGTTGTGAACTTCGCGCTCAAGGCCGATGGCGCAGCCAATAACCATCGCCACGGCCAGTTTGATCAGATCGTCGGGGGTGACGTACATCGCTACACGACCTTCAACCGCAGCGCCGACCAGTCGTCGTCGATCGAGATCATCGCGACGCCCTGCAGGCCCAGCGTGGCGGCGTAGGCGTTGATGGTGTCGCGGTTGATGTCAGTCTTGATCTTCGATGTGCCTTTGGTGTACGTGACCCACAGCAAGCCGTTGGGCGCGAGTAAAGGCTTCAACGCAGGCAGCTGCGCTTCCAACCCGGCGCGATTGGCGACGAAGACTTGAATCAGATCGATCGGCGCAGTAGGCGTCTTGACGCGCTTCACGCCGTCGGGCAGGGGAGCCAATCGGGCGGCGTACCTGCGCGGGGCGTTGACCAGATAGATCGAGCGCCCGGGTTTGATCAGTAGTTTTTCGGCGATGGATTTATCGGACATGGGTTGTGCCTCCAATGGGGTATTGGGATTATACCGTACCAGCAATTCTCAACTTGCCGGTTGAGAAGGCCCGTGGGCTAGATCTCGGAGGTTTTCACAGTCGGGCAGGCTGTGTCAACCCGTTCATAAAACCTCCGAGGTCTTTTCTCATCTCGAATTGAGAATTGCTGATACCGCACTACGCAGGCGCTTGTTCTATGGTAAAATCCTTCACTGATACAAAATTGGCGCGATGGAACGTGCAGCACGGGGGCAAGTATGGCTTTCATCTTCACAGAGTCACACGATTCGGCTGATCGGTTTCAGATGGATCTCGATCGCATCCGGCGCGACTCGCTGGAGCCGGGACGGTGGGTGGTGTGGCCGCACTCGAACCTGTGGCGGCCGCCGACCGATGTGTACGAGACCGACGACGCCGTCGTGGTGCGGGTCGAGATCGCCGGCATGCGTGAAGCCGATTTTACCGTGACGCTGCACGATCAGTTGTTGACGATTACGGGCGCGCGCAGCGATCCCAGTACCAAAGTGGCGTATCATCAACTGGAAGTGCGCTACGGCGAATTCCGATCGGAAGTGTATTTGCACTGGCCGGTCGAGCAGGCTGGCATCACGGCCACGTATCAGGACGGTTTTCTGATCGTCGTGCTGCCCAAGGCGCGGCCGCGCCGCGTGCCGGTGAACGAGACCGGCGAGGCTTAGCGCCCATCGAAATCAGGTAGTTGTTATCTCAACAATGTTAGCCGCAAAAGAGCACAGAGATCGCAAAGAGGGCCTGTTTCCTCTGGTGTTCTTTGCGTTCTCTTGCGGCCAGTCAGGAAATCTAACATTGTCGAATTTTTCAGGACTCATTCACATCTCATGAACGATTTGGACTATACTGCGTTAACGAATCAAATTTTCCGCGCCGAGAACCTGGAAGTGGTGATGTCGGCGGCCAGCGAGCCGGAAGGCGGCCCGATCGACTTGATGCCCAGCTCGCCGCTGCCGGACGAACTGCCGATTTTGCCCCTGCGCGGCGTGGTGGTCTATCCGCTGACGGCCGTGCCGTTGACGGTGGGTCAGACCCGCTCCGTGCAGTTGATCGACGATGCGGTCCTGAATAAGAAGGTCATCGGCCTCGTCGCCAGCAAAGACCCCTCAGTCGAAGAACCCACGCCGGATCAATGCTATACGATCGGCACGGCAGCCGCCGTGCAGCGCCTGTTGCGCCTGCCCGATGGCACGATTCGATTGTTGGTGTTGGGCCTGGAGCGGATCCGCATCACCGAATACACGACCACTCAGCCTTATCTAAAGGCTAAAGTCGAACCTATGCCGGAGCGCACGGAGGCCTCGGTCGAGGTGGAAGCTTTACGCCGCAACATCGGCGCGATGTTCAGCCGATTGGTCGAGCTGGTCCCCGGCATCCCCGATGAGATTGCCGCCGTGGCGATCAACATCGAAGACCCGCGCCAGCTGGCCTACGCCATCGCCACATACATGCGCATCGATCTGGCTGACGCACAGGAAATCCTCGAACTGGACGACGCCACCGGCAAACTGCGCAAAGTGGTGGCCTTGCTGGGCAAAGAGTTGGAAGTGCTGGAGTTGGGCCGCAAGATTCAGACGGAAGCCCACTCTGAGATGGAAAAAGTGCAGCGCGAATATTTCCTGCGCGAACAGCTCAAGGCCATTCAAAAAGAACTGGGCGAACAGGACGAGCAGCAGATCGAAGTGGAAGAGCTGCGCGGCAAGATCGAAGAAGCGGGCATGCCGGAAGAGGCGCATAAAGAGGCCAAACGCGAACTCGATCGGTTGGCGAAGCTCCCAACGGCCGCCGCTGAATACGGCGTGATCCGCACTTATCTCGATTGGCTCGTCAACCTTCCGTGGAGTAAAGTCACGCCGGACAACCTCGACGTGCCGCACGCGCGCGTGGTGCTGGACGAAGACCACTACGGCCTGAAGGACATCAAAGAGCGCATTCTGGAATATCTGGCCGTGCGGAAGTTGAAGACTGATCGAGCCGCCGAATCTGCCGCCAACGGCGACGGTCAGCCGTCCGATGAGGCTCCGCACGATTACATCCGCCGCGAGCGTGAGGGCGTCATCCTGTGCTTTGTCGGGCCGCCAGGCGTGGGCAAGACCTCGCTGGGTCAGTCGATTGCGCGGGCGATGGGTCGCAAGTTCATCCGCCAGTCGTTGGGCGGTGTGCGCGATGAGGCTGAAATTCGCGGCTTTCGGCGCACCTACATCGGCTCGATGCCGGGCCGCATCGTGCAGGCGTTGCGCCGCATCGAAACGCGCAACCCTATCTTCATGCTCGACGAAGTCGATAAGTTGACGGCCGATTTCCGCGGCGATCCATCCTCAGCGCTGCTGGAAGTGCTGGACCCGGAGCAGAATCGTGAGTTCCGCGATCACTATCTGGACGTGCCGTTCGATCTATCGCAGGTGATTTTCATCTGCACGGCCAACTATCTGGAGAACATCCCCGGCCCACTGCGCGATCGCATGGAAGTTATCGGGCTGTCCGGCTACACCGAGCAAGAGAAGATCGCCATCGCGCAGGGCTATCTGATTCCGCGCCAGATCAAAGAGAACGGCCTGCACGCCGGTGAAGTAACGTTTACCGCCGCGGCGCTGGCGCAGCTCATTCGCGATTACACACGCGAAGCGGGCGTGCGTAATCTGGAGCGCGAGATTGGCCGCGTATGCCGCAAGCTGGCCACGAAGATCACCGAGGGCACGGTGACGGCCATCACGATCGATGAGGCCGAAGTCAAAGCCTATCTGGGCAAGCCGCGCTTCTTTGCGGAAGTGGCGCAGCGCACGCAAATGCCTGGAGTGGCGACGGGCCTGGCGTGGACGCCGGTGGGCGGCGACATCATGTTCATCGAAGCGACTTTGATGCCGGGCAATCGCGGCTTCCAGTTGACGGGGCAGCTGGGCGACGTGATGCGCGAGAGCGCGCAAGCGGCGTTGTCGTATGTTCGATCACGTGCTGACTCACTGCATCTGGCCGGCGACACTTTTTCCAAACACGACATTCACCTGCACGTGCCGGCGGGCGCAGTGCCCAAGGATGGACCATCGGCCGGCGTGACCATGGCGACGGCGCTGACGTCGCTGCTCACGGGCCGATCGGTGCGCGATGACATCGCCATGACGGGCGAGATCACGCTGCGCGGGCAGGTGCTGCCGGTGGGCGGCATCAAAGAGAAGGTGCTGGCCGCGCATCGCGCCGGACTGAAGACGATCATCCTGCCGAATCGCAACGAGAAGGATCTGGACGATCTGCCGCAGGAAGTGCGTGATTCGTTGAAGTTCGTGCTGGTCGAGAAGGTCGAGCAGGTGTTTGAGGCGGCTTTGCAACCGGCCAAGAAATCGGTTGTGCCCAATGATAATGGACACACCAAACCCGTCGCGGCGAAGTCCATCGCCCCCAAACGGATCGCTGTGAAGCGGGCGACGCCCGGTCGCAAAGCGGCGAAGAACCAGTCGTGAGAGAGGCTCCCTGTGCCGAAGATTCTGATTGTCGATGATGATCGCGCCACATCCACGTTGTTGCGAACCCTGTTTCAGATCGAAGGTTACGAGGGCCTGATTTGCCCGCGGCCCGAGGACGTGATTCAGATGATCGAGCAGGCGCAGCCCGATCTGGTGTTGATGGACGTGCATCGGGCCGACGTGGATTCGGTCAATATTTTGGCGGCTATTCGCCTCGATCGGGCGATCGGCGCCGTGCCGGTGATTATGACGTCGGGGATGGATGTGGAAGAGAAGTGTCTGGCCGCCGGCGCCAGCGCCTTCATGTTGAAACCGTTTAAGCCGTCAGATTTGATGAGCTTGATCAGACAGCAGCTGGTCGCCGCTGCTGGTTGAATTGATTGGGGCGACCTCACATTGCGATCGGCTGAAGGCCGGTCGATATTTCACAGGATAAATTTTATGGCACAACGCAAGCAACGTGACGCGGCTGAACCGCAGCGCGCCCCGGCGTGGCGGCGGATTGATTTGCATTTGCACACGCCGGCCTCCTCGGATTTTCAAGAATCAAACATCACCTTCCTCGACATTCTCACTAAAGCCGAAGCGCGCGGCCTGGACATCATCGCCTTTGCCGATCACAACAGCGTGGCCGGTTATGCGCGGATGCTGCGCGACGTGGAGCAATGGGAGTGGCTGGAAAAGACCAAACGCATTACGGCGGAAGAAAAACTGCGGCTGGACAACTATCGCCGCCTGCGCCAGAAGATACTGGTGCTGCCGGGCTTTGAATTTACGGCCACGTTTGGCTTTCACATTCTGGGCATCTTCTCTGACAAGACGCCGTTGCGCGTGATCGAGCACGTGCTGCTCAATCTCAACGTGCCGCCGGAGAAGCTGGATCTGGGGGCGACCGATATGGGCGCCAGCGCCGACGTGTTGACGGCTTACCGGCTGATCGACGAAGCGGGCGGCCTGGCCATCGCCGCCCACGTCAACTCCAGCCACGGCGTCGCCATGCGCGGCATCGATTTTGGCGGGCAGACCAAGATCGCCTACACGCAGGACAGCCACTTGCACGCGCTGGAAGTGACCGATCTGGACAGCCGCAGCAAACGCAACACCGCCAGTTTCTTCAACGGCTCCAAGCCGGAATATCCGCGCCGCATGCATTGCATTCAAAGCTCGGATTCGCACCGGTTGAACCGTGATCCGCGCAACCCCAAGAATCTGGGCGCGTTTGAGCGCATGACCGAAGTGTTCCTGGAGACGGTCAGTTTCGATGCGTTGCGCACCGTGCTGCGCGGCAACGACTTCGCATTGACGCGCCCCTTCCGCGGCAAGGCCGAAGTTCCGGTCGATGCCGTGCGCGCGGCGCGCGAAGCCGGAGCCAGCATCGTGCAGGCCTTCCACGATAGTTTCAGCGTGCGCGGGACCAAACTCCGCGCCATTGTGGCCGACATCTGCGCGTTTGCCAACACCAACGGCGGCACCATCTTTGTCGGCGCGACTGCTGATGCACGCAAAGCGCCGGCCGGCATCTCCAATCCCAAACCGGCGATGGAAGCGATCCTGACGGCCGTGCAGACCACCATCACGCCGCCGCTGGATGTGACCTTTGCCGTGCACGAAGTGGATAGCGTCAAGGTGCTGCAAATCAACGTGCCGCGCGGCGACGACGTGCCGTATGCCATCGACGACAACCAGATCTATTTGCGCACCGAGACTGAGACGAATCTGGCGGTGCGTGATGAGATCGTGCAATTGATTCAGCGCCGCTTCAAGCCGGTCGTCGCCGTGGTTGAACCGTCGCCTGCCAGGAACAAGAAACCGCAGGGGCGCGCGCCGCAGCCAACGCCCGCCCAGCCGGCGACCAAACCGCAGCCAACGGCTGCGCCGCAATCGGGCGGACGCAATCGATCCGCGCGATCACGTCGTCAGGCGCAACCCGCCGGTCGATCGACGACAGCACCGGCGGCTGCCGCCAAACCGATCGAACCGGTGGCGGCCACCCCGGCCCCGATCGAATCCGCCGCGCCCATCGAGCCGACGACCAAACCGGACACCGGCCGCGCGCCACGCACCGGCGTCGAGATCGTCGAGAGCGAGTCGCGCAACGGCCAGTTCTATCACACTGTGCGCGATCTGCGTCACGGCGGCCTGGTGCGCAACGTTACGCGCAAGTCGGCGCGCAAACTCTGGCACTATGCCATCTCGCAGCACGAGCAGCATCCGGACGATACGTTGGAGATTCAATGGCTGGGCGATCTAGGCCTGATCAGCGCTTCGCAGCGAGCGGGAGCCACCCGTTATGATCTGGCGCTGCGTCAACCCGATGGCGCGCTGCGGGTCTTCTATGGCGTGACGGACGATGGCGTGCACGGCGAGTGGCAGCAGGTGATTGCGCTGGCCGAGCCGGTGGTTGTTGAGTCGGATAAGTCAGCCGATACGGACTGATGCAGCCTGGCGGATCGATCGAGGACAGGACGAATGTCCGAAGCGCAAGTCAACGATGAGATTCGGCGATTGATCGAGATGCCGCGCCGCGAGTTTGAAGCGCTTGTCGCGGATCTGTATCGCGCCCTCGGACATCAGGCAGTCTGTACCC
>JAUQXD010000372.1 GCA_030834835.1 Thermoflexales bacterium
GAAGGCATCTCTTCAAGATACTCGCCGCCGCCGCCGGGGGCGTAGGACTCCTGGGATTGCAGCGGTATTTCTCGTCGGCTGCCGCGCAGGTGCCGGCCGCGAACATGACACCACAGGCTTACCTGCCCGCCATCATGAACCCAGAGGCGCCGACGAACACGCTGACCCCAACCAGGACACCCACGCAAACATCGACGAACACACCGACCCTGACCAGGACACCTACGCAAACATCGACGGCAACGTCGACTCGCACGCCAACCGGCACGCGTACCCCGACTCAAACGCGCACACCAACAGCGACATCAACTCAAACACCTGGTACTGCGCCGAAGGTGATCCACGTCCATTCTGCTAACGCCACGTCCTGGAATTTTTCGTCAGGCTGGTATGGGGACTTCGTAAACCAGAGCAAAGTTAACGACATGGTGAATCAGGGCTTGATTGGACTCACGGGCCTGCCGACCGTATCGGCTGCATGGTCCGCCCTGCTGCCGGGTTATGCTGCCGGCAAGGCCATCGCCATTAAAGTGAACTTCAACAACGCAAGCTGTAGCGATACCGGTAATATCATCGATGCCTTGATCGAGCCGGTCAATGCGCTGATCGCCGGCATGACAGCCGTCGGTGTACGCGGGCAAGATATCTGGGTTTTTGATGCGACCCGCCCCCTGCCGACACGATTTCGCAGCCGTTGCCTGTATGCGGGTGTGCGATTCTTTGATAGCGCCTGCGCAGAGGTCGCAACCTTCAGCAGCAACGATCCAAATGCCAGCGTAGTCTTCGCCAATTCGCATTTGCAGCCGCGTCGCATTCCCGATGTGCTGATCAATGCAACGTACCTGATCAACATGCCGATTGTCAAGGATCATGCGATTACGGGCGTAACCCTCGGTTTTAAGAATCACCTCGGCACAATTGACGTCGTGGAACGCCCCTCGCCAGACAGTCTACACCAACACATCGGCCCGGGCGCCGCGTATTACAGTGCCAGTTACAACCCGATGATCGAGATTCTTAACAACCCGCACATCCGCACTAAGACCATCTTGACGGTTGGCGATGGCCTGTTCGGCGGTCTGCAGACCAATACTCTTCCGCCGGAACCCTGGGAAACGTTTGGCAACGCAGCGCCCAATAGCTTATTCTTTGCCACCGACCCGGTGGCAATCGACTGTGTGATGATGGACGTGTTGTACGCGGAACCTGCTTATCATCCCCATCAAAATTCCGGCAGCGACGATTATCTCAAGTTGGCGGCCTCGGCTGGTCTGGGCGTTTTCGAACATGGTAATCCGTGGGGAACAGGCTATCAACAGATAAACTACATCAAGGTAGAAGTGTAGGATCACCGATCAGGCTGGTGGATGTGCAGAACCACCTGACATATCACCTGGGATGAACACGCATGAGCACAGTGATAGAGACGAACACTAAGCCGGGCAGTCGTGGCCTGAAACGGTTACTGGCCGCGATCGGACTCCTGCTTGCAATACTATCGATTGGATATATCGTCATCAGTTTCGTATCAGGCTACGGCTTTGATCTGCGTGGATTTGGCCGCGCCGCGATTAGCCTGGCACAGACCGTCCTGCATCACAACGTTCTCAGTGAAAATACAGGCGGCTATCGCAACATCATCTTCCTGCATCACTCCGTCGGCGCCAATCTGATCGACGAGGGCAACCTCAAGACCTTGTTTTCCGAGAGCGGCTACGATTTCTGGGATCACAGTTATAACTGGCCCGGCTTG
>JAUQXD010000373.1 GCA_030834835.1 Thermoflexales bacterium
CCCGCCGCTGAATCTAAACGCTAAAGGCAGGACCTATTTGCAGCCGTAGCGCACCGACAGTGTTTCCTTATCTCACTTGAACGCACACATACTTCCGGCAGGCACTTCCAGGTTACCAGCCTCGCCTGTCTCTGCTCCGCCCAAAAATGCGCGCCAACCGTAGGTGCCGGGCGCAATAACGCGGAGATCGCTGGTGGCCTCGGCACTGGCATCCATGGTCACATCGGCTGGCCCCCACATGACAATGCGACACGTCACCGGGAAGGTGTTGAAGACGATGGCGGTGGTGACGTTGGAGTCGGATGGAGCCGTAGTCGGCGCGGCAGTGGGTGCCTTCGTCGCAGGCGCCTTCGTCACAGGTGGGACGGTGGACTTAGGTGTGCGGGTGTTGGTGGGCTTCGGCGTAGCCGTTTGAGTCGGCGTGGCCGTGGGCGGAACCGGCGTCTTCGTCGGCGTGCTGGTAGGCGGAACCGGCGTCGCCGTAGGAGTATCAGTCGGCGGCACGGGCGTGGCTGTGGGCGGAACTGGCGTCGACGTCGGCACATCGGTCGGCGGGACGGCGGTCGCTGTTGGAGTGGGGGCGGCCGGCGGGGTACAGCTCATCAGCAATCCGGCACACAGGCAAAGCACCAACCAACGGGTCAACGGGCGAGTAGACATCTGGTTATCCTTTTGAATAGAGTGAGTCAAGCGGTTAGCAGTATGACACGCCCGCGCCAAGTTCGCCAATTACAATCTCACTCAAAATAATATGACGTTCCGCCTGATTTCGGATGATTCCAAGGTGACCTCCCAGGCGAGACGCAACGCCGGACAACGCGAGAGGCAGCGCCTCTCACCGCGTCAACGGCAGCACAAAAGCAAAGGTGCTGCCGTGTCCGGCTTCACTTTCCACCCAGATACGGCCGCCATGCGCTTCCACGGCCAGTTTGCAGAACGTCAGGCCCAGCCCGGTCGACCCCTTGCGGCCCATACGCGCCGTCTCAACCTGTCCAAACTTCTCGAAGATGCGCTCGAAATGTTCAGGCTGGATGCCCGGCCCGGCATCGGCCACCGAAAACTGTATGGAGCCCGTCTCGGCCGCTGGCTGCGCCGTGATCGTCACCACACCCGCCGTCGGCGAGAACTTGATCGCATTGCCTAACAGGTTGACCAGCACCCGCCGCAACAGATCGACATCGGCCTGAAACACTGGTACATCTACGGCGACCTGCCGCACCAGTTTCAGCCGCCTGTCCTCGGCCAGCATCGTCACCTGCTCCGCTGCCCAGGCAATGATCTCGGCTGCTGTCACATCCGCATAGTGCAGTTGCAGCGAGCCGCTTTCCATGCGCGCGATGTCCAGCAGATTGTTGATCATGCTTAGCAGTGTGTCGCCGCCGTGCACGACCCGGTTCAGCAATTGGCGCTGAAGATCGTTCAGGTCGCCCACTTCGCCGATCATCGGCAGACCGGTGATGAACGACGTCAACGGCGTGCGCAGATCGTGCACGATCATATAGGTCAGATCATCGCGCAGGCGTTCCAGGCTCTGCAGGCGCTCATAGTTCGTGTGCAGTTCGCTATACAGGCGCGCATTCTCCAGCGCAATCGCCACCTGATCGGCCAGCGCCTGCAAGGCCGTCACCTCGTCGCTGTCAAAGTCAGCCAGCTTCGCGCTCTGCAGATCCAGCACGCCCAGGAATCGTTCGCCCAATTGCAGCGGCAGCGCCAGTTCAGCCCGCGTCTCGGGCAGCAGCGGATTGAACAGGTGCATGGCATCGGCGGACACATCCCGCGCTACCCGTGCCGTCTGCTGCGCGCAGACCCAGCCCACGATCGACTGGCCGCCGATCGGCAGTTGATGGTCATGCGCCTTGAGTACCCGCCCGGGTTCACCCGTGCCATATTGCAGCACCGCCCGGCGGCCTTCAGCCTCAATTAAAAACAGCGCGACGTAATAGAAGCCGTAGCGTTCGCGGATGAGATCGACGATGCGTACGATCAGTTCGTCGATGTTCAACAGACTGGTAATCGCCCGGCCGAGCGCCGCGCCCGTAGCGACCTGATTGGCGCGGCGCTCCACCTCGCGCGTCCGATCGGCCACTTGCTGTTCCAACGTGCGCGCGTACTCATCCTGCTGCCGGCGCGCCTGACGCACCTCGGCGGTCATCATATTGAGTGCGCTCGCCAGTTCGCCGAATTCATCGCGCGTATCGATCAACACCGATCGATCCAGCTGGCCCTGCCGGATGTCTTCCACGCCCGCGCGCAACCTGGCCAGCGGCACGGCGATGCGCGTCAACACCAGACTGATCATCACGAGGACGGCGATCACCACGACGACCGCCGTCACGACGAGCACACCGGTTGCCAGCGCAATGGTTCGATCGGCCTGCGCCTGCGCGACCTTGACTTGATCCAGTTCCAACTGCTCAAAATCGCGCAGGGCGTGAATGAGGGGTTGTTGATAATTCTCGACGAGCACCGTCAGCGCCCGATTGGTTTGCGGCCCATCGGCGCCTTCGGTATCATAGGCGGTCAGCACTCGCTCAGCCTGCGCCGTGAAGGCGATGAGGTTTTGGCGCACCTGGCTGATGCGAATGCTTTCTTCGACATCGTTGGGGTCGGTGGCTGCGATGGCCTGCTCGATGAGGGTGTCGAGCAGCTGCGTCTGGTTGTCAAACAGAGCGCGCTGCGCTGTGGGGTCGGCCGGCTGATGAGTGTAGTTGCGGACGATGTCCGTCAGGGTCAAACTTTCCGATCGGATGCGGGCGCTGAGCGCGGCAATCTCGGCGCGGGCGGCGACGCGCGTCAACGTATCGTGACTGACGCGCACCAGGGCAATCGAGCCAAGACTGAGGACGAGCGCCAGCAAAGCCAGAGCCGCAAAGGCCAGCACCAGGCGGCGCGTGATACGCCCACGCAGGATCAAAATATCTCCCGGCTATTTGTTGTTTTGATCAAGTTCGGCCTGATACGCCGGGGCAATGTCGTCCAGCGCCTGCTGCGCCGTGGCTTTGCCCAGCAGCACCGCTTGCAGCGCCGTTTCCCAGCGCGTGCGCAGTTCAACCGAAAGCGAGGCGGCCGGTTCATAGATGCCGAAACTGACCAGTTTAGCCACAATCTCGCGATTGGCATTGGTGGCATAGCCTGTGTTGCTGCGCCGCAGGCCCGGCGCCTGTTGATAGCCAGGCACGTCACGGGCGACCTGGCTGCCGGTTAAGTAGCGGGCAAATTCATTGGCGGCTTTGAGCTGCTCCGGGTCCGAGACGTTGGCAACGCCATACAGTCCAAATCCGCCGGTGGTGACCGTTTTGCCGAGCTGGCCCATCGGGATGGGGATGGCCACAAAGATTGCGCCACGCTTTTCCATATCGGGAATGAAGTTGGGTGTATCCATCACCATCGCCACCGTGCCGCTCATGAATTGCGATCGCACCAAGGCTTGATCGCCCAGGCCGAAGTCGGGCGGCGTGACGCGTTGGACGCGCACCAGATCAGCAATCTTTTGCAGGGCCGAGACGCCGTCGGCCGTGTTCTGCACGAAGCGTTTAGCATCCGGGCTGTGGACGCGGCCGCCGTCGATATAGAGCAACGGCAGGTAGACTATGGCCCCGGGCGCGGCCGAGGCCGAAAAGCCATAGACGGTCGCGCCATCCGCGCGCTGGAAGGTCAATTGCCGCGCGGCAGTGACGAATTCGTCCCACGTCCACGGCTTATCCAGTGTGGGCAGCGCCACACCGCGTTCTTGAAAAATGGCCGGGTTGGTGTAGATAGCAACGGCCGTCACCCATAACGGCCACGCATAAATCTTGCCGTCCACCACAGCGGCTTCCAAACCGCTGGCATAAAAGTCCGACTTGTCGTCGTCGGTCAGATACGGATCGATCGGGGCCAGCCAGCCCGCGCGGGCAAAGCGCGCCAGATCGCTGGTGTTGACGCTGAGGACGTCGATGCCGGTGTGGGCAGCCAGCGCCGTTTCCAACTGCGCGGTTCCTTCGGCCGTCCACGGAATGCCGACGATCTTGACTTTGATGTTGGGGTGCGTCTGCTCAAAGGCTTTGACGGCCTGCGCGTTGGTGACCGAAGTAGTGTCCGTGCCGCCTTCGGTGTAGCCGCGCTTGTAGAAGGTGACGGTGACGGGCGCGACAGGGGCAACCGGGGCAACACAGGCAGTCACCATGATCAACATGACCAACAGGCTCACATAACGGCGGGGCGTCTTCATTCTCTTACCTTCCTGATACAATCTGCCAACCGGGTGTCAACATATTAACCGATTCGGCACGCTTTGGCAATGGCGGGCCGTAACGTCTTACGGCGCTTAACGTCACGCGCGAATGATCGTGCTAAAATGGCCCACAGCAAGTTTGCCACGGAGAACGTTGATGAATGAACGAAGCGCTGCCGAAGCGATGTTGGCTGAAATGTATAGTCGCGCCAAAGCCCAATGGGGCAATGCGATCAAAGCGCACTGGTTTTACGCGGATGAAACCTGCCCCGGTTGTCAACGCCCGATCGACACCTTGAAACACAGGGGCCGCGACGCGCTGTCGCTGAATGCCTTTATCTATCGCGAGCGCGGCGTGCTGATCGGGTATTTGCTGTGCAAACGCTGTGCGAAGCACATCTTTGACGCCGCGAAGCAACACCCGTACCAGCAAACGCCGCTGCACACGACGATCGAGCAGAACTTGATCGCCGCGTATCAGCGCCATCTGGCAGCGTTGGATGCATGAATGACGAGGACGTAGCACAAAGGAGAAAACATGACCGGTCAATCTCAGAATATTCGCTTTGTCAATCCGATCGATTTGCCGGCGTGCATTTCAGTTTGGGGGCGAACTCAGGCATAATTGTGGCATCTGACTTGGAGGTGTGCCATGTCCCCGACACGCGCTGAATTGCGGGCAAAACTGTTGGCTGAGGCCGAACGGTCGATCGATGAATTACTGGATT
>JAUQXD010000374.1 GCA_030834835.1 Thermoflexales bacterium
TCATCGAGTACCGTCAGCAGCGCAACTATGCGGCTTATCAGTCGCATCGCAAGCACACCGTGCAACGTCATCAGAAACGCGGTTCAAAACCGAAAAAGTCAAAAGTCTCGTAGTAATGAAAGTCTCGTTGTAATACTAGCCTGCTCACCGCGTCGGATGTCCTGGGCACCGGCTGGTTCGCCGCATCAGCGGCGAACGTGAAACCAGGCTCGACCGTTGTGATCGTCGGCGATGGCGTTGCTCGCATCAAGGAAATGACGAATGGAATTGGCGCCGACTCGGTACTGGAATGCGTGGGCACCCACGAGTCGTTGATGCAGTCCATTCGCGCTACCCGCCCCGGCGGGCATGTGGGCTTTGTGGGGGTCGTCCATGATGTGCAACTGCCGATGGACGAATATTTCTTCTCCCAGGTGCACCTGCACGGCGGCCCCGCCCCGGTGCGCCGCTTCCTGCCTGAACTGATCGATCTGATCTTGAACCGCAAGATCAACCCCGGCAAGGTCTTCGACTTGACCCTGCCGCTGGAACAGGTGGCGGAGGGCTACCGCGCGATGGATGAGCGCCGCGCGATCAAGGCGCTGCTGCGCCCGTAAGGTGAGAACCTATGACTGCCTGGACAAGCGATGAACTCAACAAGATCGGAAAAGCGGAAGAGTTGCAGATCGCGTCACTGCGAGCCGATGGCACATTGCGGAACCCGGTGATCATCTGGGTCGTCCGCGTCGGCGATGATCTCTACGTTCGATCCGTTAACGGGCGCGGCTCCGCCTGGTTTCGTGGCGTCCAAGTGCGGCACGAAGGTCGTATCCGTGCGGGTGGCGTCGAGAAAGACGTCACTTTCGTGGAGGAAACCGATCCTGGCATCAACGATCAGATTGACGCGGCGTACCGTACCAAGTATCGCCGTTACGCCGCCAACATCATCAACAGCATCGTCAGCCCTCAAGCCCGATCCGCGACGATCAAATTGGCACCGCGAGAGAAATAAGCCGATGACAAAAACCAGTTCCAACGTTAAAGGCATCAGCTATCTCATCCTGGCGATGCTGATCATCTCCCTTCAGAGCATCGCGGTGAAGTGGCTGGGGGGCAGTTACCCCGTCCTGGAAATGGTTGTTTTGCGGAGCCTGGTGGCCCTGCCGTTCACCCTGCTCTTCTTCCGATTGGAAGGGAACCGCGGGCGGCCAACCACGAAGCAGTTCAAGCTCGAGTTCGCTCGTGGGATGTTCCTGTTCCTCTCCTACACCACCTTCATGATGGGGTTGGCGGCCCTGCCGCTGGCGGAAGTGGAAGCGATTCGCTTTTCCGGGCCGCTGATGATCACCATCCTGTCGGTTTTTGTCCTGGGCGAAAGAGTCGAGGCCAGCCGCTGGCTGGCGCTGCTGGTTGGCCTTCTGGGCGTCCTGTTAATCGTCAGGCCCGGTTCGGCCACCTTCAACCTCGGGTCCATCTTTATTTTGATCAGTGTGTTGTTCTATGCGCTGACGGTCATGTCCACCCGCCAGCTGCAAGCCACCGATAGCAGCGCGACCATGGCCTACTACAGCTCGCTCGTTTACCTGGCGGCCGCGTTGATTGTGGTGCCCCTTACGATCGTGATCGGGGACATCCCCGACGCCCAGCCGAGCATAGCTTTTCTATTCCGCGACTGGACCATGCCAACCCTGCTGGATGGGATCATCATGTGCGGCTTAGGGTTGGTCTGGGCAGGCTGGACGTATTTCATGGCGCGCGCCTACAGCCTGGCGCAAGCCTCAGTGGCGGCCCCGTTTGAATATCTATCGCTGCCGATTAGTGTGATGTGGGGGTTTGTCGTCTGGCGAGAGATCCCGACCGTGATGACGTGGGCGGGCGCGGCACTGACGTTGTTGAGCGGCATGTTCATTTTGTATCTGGATCGCAAGGCACGCCAGAATTCAACTGCTCCGGTGCCTGGCGGGCCGGGATAGAAGCTCGACCGAAGATCTGATGCGGTCCTCGGATCAGGCGCGTGTGAAGATATTCGATAAGGAGAACAGCATGGAATACACCCGCTTAGGCTCAACCGGTATGAAAGTCTCGCGCATCTGCCTCGGCTGCATGGGCTTTGGCGACGCGATGCGGTGGGTTCACAAATGGGTGCTGAATGAAGAAGACAGCCGACCGATCATTAAGCAAGCCCTCGAACTGGGGATCAACTTCTTCGATACCGCCAACGTCTATTCCATTGGAGCGAGTGAAGAGATTCTCGGGCGCGCCTTGAAGGACCTCGCGAAGCGGGACGAGGTCATCATTGCCACCAAGGTGCACGGCAAGATGCGCGAAGGGCCGAACGGTGGCGGGCTATCGCGCAAGGCGATCCTGAGCGAGATCGACCACAGCCTGAAACGGCTTGAGACGGACTACGTGGACCTCTATCAGATCCATCGCTGGGATTATGAAACTCCCATCGAAGAAACGATGGAAGCATTGAACGATGTGGTGCGGGCCGGCAAGGCCCGCTACATCGGCGCCTCGGCCATGTGGGCGTGGCAGTTCCAGAAGGCGCTGCATGTGGCTGAAAAGCACGGCTGGACGCGCTTCGTCTCGATGCAGGATCACCTGAACCTCATCTACCGCGAAGAGGAGCGAGAGATGCTGCCGCTCTGCCGCGCGGAGAAGATCGGGGTGATCCCGTACAGCACGCTCGCCTCCGGACGATTGACGCGGGACTGGTCGTCGGAAAGCACGCTCCGTTCCGAGACCGATCAGATACAGAAACTGAAATATGATGCGGCCGCTGAAAGCGATCGGCCCATCGTGGAGCGTGTCGCGGAAATCGCGGCCAGGCACGGCGTCCCGCGTGTTCATATCGCGCTGGCCTGGTTGTTACAGAAGGAACCGGTGACTGCGCCCATCATCGGGGCCACGAAGATTTCGCATTTGGAAGATGCCATCGGCGCTTTGTCCGTTAAATTGACTCAGGAAGAGGTCGCCTACCTGGAAGAGCCGTACGTGCCGCATCGCATCGTGGGTCATCAGTAAAACCGACAAATGACAATCGTCCACAATGAACGTGAAGTCCAACGGTGCACTTTGCCGGGTTGAACCTCTATAATGAACATCATTCGCACTCGGAGGAACGGTATGTCGATTGTCTATTTCGGTTCGGCGCGGCAAGCGCGGCTGGAAGCGAAGGAAACGCTGCCCGCCAAATTAGATTTGATTCTGGAGCGGCTGAATCTGCGCGAGCGCGTCAAGGGCGAGACCGTAGCGCTGAAGATGCACACCGGCAACAACCTGGGCTACTCGACCGTGCATCCGGTCTTCGTGCGCAAAATTGTGCAGGCCGTCAAAGAGGGTGGCGGCAAAGTCTTTGTGACCGATGTGAACTGGGACGCGCGCGGCGCAGAAGAACGCGGGTACAGCTCCGAAACGATCGGCTGCCCGGTGTTCCCCACGGCCGGCCCCGATGAGAAATACTTCTACTCGCATCATCGCCCGTACAAAAACATTCAAGATTGGAAAGTGGCGGGCATGATTCAAGATGCCTCATTCTTGATCAATCTCTCCCACGTCAAAGGCCACCCGTCGTGCAGTTTCGGCGCGGCCTTCAAGAATCTGGCGCTGGGCTGCATGATCGGTGAGACGCGCGGCGCGATGCATGACGCCATGCACTTCGACAAGTACTGGTTCGCCGATCGCTGCCCCGATGCTGAGACGCGCCAGCGCATTGTAGAGGTCTGCCCGCACGACGGCATCGTGATCGATCGCGACAACCCTGACGAGCTGCATATGCACTTCGAGCAATGCAATCAATGCGGGCGCTGCCTGCAAGTAGCGCCGCCCGGCAGCCTCAAGATCGATCCCGTCAACTTCCATGCGTTTCAGGAAGCGTGCGCGATTTCGACTGCGATCTCCCTGTCGACGTTTGCGCCGGGCAAAGCCGTGCATCTTAGCCTGGCCACGCACATGACGCCCGTCTGCGATTGCTTCGGCTTCACCAGCATGCCCATCATGGCCGATGTGGGCCTCTTCGGTTCCGATGACATCGTCGCCATCGATCAGGCCGTGCTGGATATGACGTGCAATCTGCGCCTGATCGAAGAGAACCTGCCCACCTCGATGGAAATTCACACGCGTGAAGGTCATCCTTTCCGCTGGCTGCATGGCCCGCACAAAGATCCATATCTGGTGTGCGAGTATGGCGAAAAACTGGGGCTTGGTTCGCGTCAATACGAATTGGTGGATGTGTTGCCCGTGGAACAGGTGACGCGCTCGCCGCTGACTTACATCTCAGCCCGCTAATTCACGATAGACCTGTCAGGTGGCGCATCGAATGTCTGGTTACAAGTCGATGCCGGCGCCACCTGACAGGTCTGGACGATACGTGAAGGAGGTCATCATGAACGCCATGTCTCGTCGATATTTTCTACGCTGGTTGACGGCCACCGTCGGCGCGACGACAACTGCGCAGCTATTGAGCGCGTGCGGCGGCGCGTCCATGCCCACGCCAGTGCCCGATCGACCCACGGCAGTCCCGACGAAAGCTGTTGCGCCCACGCTTGCGCCGACTCGACCCGCGCCCACACGCGGCGCACAGCCGCCGGATGCCGCGCCGACCGCCGAAGCAACTGCCACAACCGCTCCCGCGCCCGCATCCAGCGGCGTGCCCGATCTGGTCGTGGCGCGCGGCGGCGAGCCGGGCGCATTAGTGCAGCAGGCGCTCAAAGCGTTGGGCGGTATCGAGCGCTTTGTGAAGCCGGGCAACGACGTAGTCATCAAGCCCAACATCTGCGTGGCCTATCACTCCTACGAATACGCCGCGACGACGAACCCGTGGGTGGTAGCCGAGTTGGTCAAGTTGTGTCTGGGTGCGGGTGCCAGCCGCGTGCGCGTGATGGATTATCCCTTCGGCGGCAGCGCCGAAGAAGCCTACGCCATCAGCGGCATCAAAGAGCAAGTCGAAGCCGCCGGCGGCCGCATGGAAACCATGTCGCGCGTGAAATACGTGAACACCCGGCTGACCGACGCACAGGTGCTGACCGACTGGCCCATTTACGATGATGCCTTGAAAGCGGCTGTCCTCATCGACGTGCCGATCGCCAAGCATCATAGTCTGGCGCGATTGACGCTGGGCATGAAAAACCTGATGGGGCTGATCCAGAACCGCGAGTCGATCCACTATCAAATGGGCGAGAAACTGACCGATCTCGCGCGACACCTGCATCCCACCCTGACCGTCGTCGACGCCGTGCGTATCCTGATGGACAACGGCCCCACCGGCGGCGATCTCAACGATGTGAAGCAGCTGGATACGGTCATCGCCAGCGCCGACATCGTCGCCGCCGATACTTACGCCGCCACCTTGTTCGGCCTGCAACCTGAAGACATCGACTACATCCGCGCGGGCGCGGCCGCCGGCCTGGGCCGCAGTGATCTACAGAACCTCAAGATCGAAGAACTCCGCGTCGGCGGATAAAGCATAACCACGACGCCTGGCGCGCCGCCAGCGCTTAACGCTGGATACGGCGAGGACACGAAGTTCACTAAGTCTTTCTTCGTGATCCTTCGTGCCCTTCGAGGTTTAGAAATCACATGGTACGCACCTCGATTCGTTCACGCAAGAAATGGATCACCGTTCGCAAGGCCGTGCAGCTTGCGGCGCTGCTGAGCTTTATCGCGCTCATCGTGATGGCGCGGCGCGGCGGCTGGCCCGCCGAGTTCGTCAACGCGCCGTTGCAGCTTGATCCACTGCTGATGCTGGCGCACGCGCTTGCCACGCGCACGCTATTGATCGGTTCACTCCTCGCGCTAATCGTCGTCGTGTTCACACTGATCTTCGGGCGCGCGTGGTGCGGCTGGCTGTGCCCGCTGGGCACCGTGCTGGACCTCTTCACGCTCAAGCGCTGGCGCAAGAAAAACGCCGGGGTGTCTGACCACTGGCGGGCGGTGAAGTACCTGTTGCTGCTGATCATCATCGCGGCGGCTATTGTCGGCAATTTGTCGCTGTTGATTTTTGATCCGATCACCATCATGGTGCGAACGATCTCGATCGGAGTATGGCCCGCGCTCGATCAAACGATCACGTCGTTGGAACAGACGCTGTATCAGGTGCCGTTCTTACAGGACACGATCGGCGCGGTGGATAACGCCCTGCGGCCTGCCGTGTTCCCGATCGAGCCGGCGTTCTATCGAGATGTGGCGCTGTTCGCGCTGATGTTCATCGGCCTTGTCGCATTGAACGCCATCGCGCCGCGCTTCTGGTGCCGCTATCTGTGTCCGCTGGGCGGGCTGCTGGGCATCATCAACAAGTTCGCGATTTTCCGACGCGAGGTGCAAGGGGATTGCAATGCCTGTGGCGCATGCCAGATCAAGTGCCCAACGGATACGATCAAGCCGCCAGCGCATCCTGAGCGGAGCGGCAAGCGCCCTTCGATTGCATTGCATTCCACTCACGCGGAGCGCGCGCCCGCCGCGCAGTCGAAGGACGACTTCGCCAGCGATCCCGCCGAATGCACGATGTGTCTGGAGTGTTGGGCGGTATGTGCCCAATCGGGCGTGAAGTTTCCCGCGCACCTGTCCTTTGCTCAACGCCGTGACTATGATCCCAATCGTCGTCAGGTGTTGATCGCAATCGG